>CAKOLD010000003.1 GCA_934096015.1 uncultured Bacilli bacterium | reverse complement strand
GCATCTTGAGCAGTATAACTTCTAACGTGTCCTACATGTAATCCTGCTCCACTTGGATATGGAAATTCTACTAAAATGTAGTATGGTTTTAAATCGCTTCCATTTTTTGCGTTAAAAATCTTATTATCGATCCAATATTTTTGCCATTTTTCTTCTATTAATTTATTGTTCATTTTTAATACACTTCCTTTTTATAATTCTTCCTAATATTTCATAAGTTATATATATTAATACAACTAACATTGCAAATCCACTTAAAATTTGCCAAATATAATTTAATTTTTTTATACTGCTTACTACAACACCTGTAGTACTGATAATTAAAGGATCTAATAAACAGATTATTATTCCTATGGTTTTTTCATTTATATCTTTTTTCTTTATTTTTTGCTTATTACAAATATAATTTACTTGCATTGATTTTTTTATTTGATGTTTTTTTAGACCTTTTAAATAAAAGAATATAAAATATATTATAAACATCAGGGTAAAGCTTATAACAAATAAAAATAAATTTTCCATAAATCCTCCTATAAAAAAAAGTAGTACTCAAAGGACGAATTTCTCCGTGGTACCACCTTATTTTAACTCTATAATTTTTAATGGAATTACCCAATCACATCCAAAAGCAAGTTCATAATAAAATTTTATTAGTTTTCATCAACCACTAACTTTCTTAAAAAACTTTATTATTACTACTCTTTCTTCATTTGCTTACGCTTATTATATTAAAATTCTGCTATATAATCAAGTAGTTTTAAAAACATTTTTATATGTTTATCACTAAGTTTTTGTTTTTTTAATTTTCTAATTTCAATTCTTTTTTTCTTTATTTCTAGCTCACTAAATATTATGTTAGAAATTTGTTCTTTTAGTGACGTTTCTATTTTTAAATCACTTAATATTGAATCTATGTCTTCATTTATTAATCTAACTGCATCTATTTCTATGTCTTTTCCTTTGCAGTTAATACTAAGTTGTTTTAATGTATTAACATTAGGAATTAAAATACAGAAGTCTGTATCATCAACGTAAGTTTCAATGTTTTCTTGTAAATCTTCTCCTATATAAACAATTACATCATCTGCTTTTCTTGTGTTTCTAAATTTTATTTTATAGTTTCTAGTTTCTGGAATAATTCCAGTCTTACCTTCGACAGGTCTTATTATTAAAGTATAATTATTAGATCGATAGTTATAATCTATTTCGTTTATACAATAAAAATTATTTTCATATTTATTAGTGATTCCATCATCTTCATATAATCTATAAGTATTACTTTTTCCTGGAAATACTTGAATTTCTAGATCTGTTGGATTATTAGTATTATTTAAATTATCTTTTATATTAGCAAGGGGAATAATACTTCCGCTTTTAGCGAATACTGGGTAGTCCTCATCTTTATAAAAGGTTATGTATCTTTTGTTTCCAGGGAATTTTTTACCGGTTTTAAAATCGTACCAAGTTCCTTCTGGCATAAACATTTTATGAATTGTTCTATTCATTGTAATGTCTTTTGGACTGGTTATTGGAGAGACAAATAATTCAGTACCAAAGTAATATTCATTTTTGTACAAAGGTTCATCAATTATTTCTGGATAATTATAATATAAAGGCTGGATAATTGGTAAACCTGTTTTATGATATTTATAAGCCTCTGAATATAAATAAGGAATTAGTTTATGACGCATTTGTAGATAATTTTTTATTATACTTTTTGTATGAATATCCCAATTCCATGGTTCTCTTTTATAATAATGACTTTCAGCACTTGAAAGTCTTAATATTGGACTATATGTACCAAATTGAACAAATCGTCTCATTAACTCGTCATCTTCAATTCCTCCATAAAATCCTCCGATATCATTACTTACCCAAGTTATTCCCATATTGCACGCTAATGTATTATACTCTGGAAGCATTTTTAGATTTTCCCAGCTTACTACAGTTTCTCCAGTATAATTTATAGGATAAAGATGACTATTAATTAGACCATTTCTAGAAAAAATTATGCCTCTTTTATCTGTTGCTTTATAATTAAGAAAATGGTAATGATTTAACGCTCTTTCTGTATAAATATCTTTTCTATTATTGTAATCTATCCAAAAAAAATCTACTCCCATATTAATTAATGGTTGAATTATATTTGTAAAGTAAGAATTTAACAGGGATGTATTAAAAACGTTAAAAGGAATATTTCCTTCTTCTTGATAACCATAATCTTCTTTAAATTTCTTGAAATTAGCTTCTGTCTGATATATACCACTTACTGGATTTATATTTAATCCTAAATAGATATTCTCATTATGCAAATTATCTATAAAGTTTTTAGGACTTGGGAACAAGCTTTGATTAAAAGTGAATCCACTATTTACATTATTGTCTATGTGCCAACTTTTATTTAAAAGAAAAACACTTAAAGGGATTTCTTCTTTTTTACATTTATTTATAAATTCTTGTACGGATTCAGAATTGTAATTAATATCTTTACTCCACCAAACTCCTAAACAGTATCTTGGAATCATTTTAGGATAACCTGTTAATTTAAAGTAATCTCTAAGGCATAAACCAAAGTCTTTTCTATACATGAATAAATATAAATCGATTCTAGCATCATTTCTTTTTCCTAAGGACCCATCATTATTAAAAATTAATGATTCTGTATCATCTATAGAAACAAAGCCATCTGTTGAATAAAGTCCTTTTCTAGTTGTAGGTCTTCCATTTACATTATCTAAGCTATAGTCAATTGATTTAAAATTACGAATTTCTGGATGTTGAAAATACCAAACTTTATCAGTTTGTTTTAAAGTTACTTTGAAATATTGATCAGGACTAAATTTGGAACCATAAAAAGGTTTGTTTTTAGTATATTCTAATTTAAAATAGTTAGTTTCAATTACTAAATAATTTTCATCTTCTTGTTTTAGATAATTAAAGACTGGAAAGTTACGCATTCTGGCAAATTCTGTTGGTCTATCTTCAAAGTTTCCATCTTTGCTATATTCTATTCTTATTAATATTTCACTTAAAATAGTAAATCTATAGTTATTTCCTTTAATTATTAGTTTTTCATTACTTTTAGCATTTGTATAATCTATCTTAAAGCGATCTAATAAAGACATATGTTCCCTCCCTATTATGTTAATTTTAACATAAATAAAAAAATATTGCAGAGATTTTTGCAATATTTTAAATGTTTATAGAATATATTTTGATTTCTTTATCTGTTTTTAGTAAAGTACCATGGTTGCTTATAATAACTTTTTCCCAATAGAAGTTGTTTTTTTCACATTCAATTAGTATTTTTGGTATTTTTAATTCCTGCATTTTTTCTATTACTAATGAGACTGCTTTAGTTGCATATCCTTTATGACGTTGTTCTTTTTTTATATAACAGAATAGATTTGATTTTACTAAATCAAGTTCTACAAATCCTATAACTATTTCATGCAAGATTATCCAAAATATTGGTTGTTCTTGTCTATTTTTATTAGTTTTTTTTAATATTTGACTAAAACTTATTTTATCATCATATATTGTTTTTATAAAATCTAAATCATTATTATTTTTAGCGCTTTGAATTAATTCTTCGTAGCTTTTTTGTATTTATATGTGGGAAATACTAATTTCATATTTGTCCTTATAAAGTATATTTTTTTACCTTGACTTGATTATTTTTTAAAATAAAATTAGCACTGTTTTTTACATATTCGTTAGTTGTTGTTGCTTCCACTATTTGTAATTTTTCAAATGATAAATTTTCTAATATTGTTAAAATATAATCACTTTGTCTATGACTCCAAGAATGATCATATCCTTCACTTCTATGATATGTTTCATTTCCATTTTCATCATATTCTGTATGAGAATGATCTTGCCAGTTACTTTTGGTTTCATAAAGGGCATATGCTCCATTTTCTCTTGCTTCTATTTTGGCATCATAACCAAATTCGTTATCACTTAAGTGATAAAGTTCGTCTCCTGTATAATTAACTTCTGGATCTTTCATTTTGAGGTTCCTTTCTTAAATGGTAACCATCTATTAAAAGATAATGGTTACCATTTTTTTGATATAAAGCGCAAGCTTCTATTTTTTCTATTTCGTATTTTTCTAGAAAAATATTAGGATCGGCCTCATTTAAATAAGCCCAATTATATTCATTATTTTTATATGTTAATATCAAATATTTATTGCATACTTCAGGAATATTCTTAGTAGCTTCCAATAAAATTTCTTCTGGTGCTTTCCAAGTGTTTGATGACAATAAATCTGTATTTTTTATTTGACTTTCCATATCGTATGAATAAATAAGATTTAATTTGTCTTCTTTTAATTCGAATAGAGAAACTTTTAAATATTTTTCTTTTTTGTAGGAATCGACAAAAAAACCAATGTTTGGTATTTCATTTAAGAACAATTCTCTAAAATCATGGTTTTCATCCATTCCAACTACTAGGTATTGTTTTTCAGAATTAAGAAAACGCTGTTTTGCGCCGTATAGAAGATGTTGATATTTATCTGTCCAATTATCCATATATGACCTCCTTTTTTGTTAGTTTATAATAAAGTTTTATTTTTAATTTTTATTATGTTTTAAATATCTAGTTTTGCGTCTATTTTTTTATTTGGGCATAAAACTCTTACTTTTAAACAAAAAAAGAAGCTTAATTTGCTTCTCCAGTTTCTAACATTGTGGTTATGAATATGCCATAGCCAGTTACTGGTTCATTAATAATGACATGAGTTACCGCTCCAATAATTTTATTGTTTTGAATAATTGGTGATCCACTCATCCCTTGTACTATTCCACCAGTTTGATTTATTAAGTTTTTATCAGTTATTTCAAAATAGATATTTTTTATTTTTGTAGTAGAATCTATTTTTAAAATATTTATATTGAATTCTTCAACTTTATTATTTTTTAAAACTGTTAATATTTTGGCTTCTCCGGTTTTTATTTCTTCATTTGTAGCAACTTCTAAAAGTTCTTTTTCTGGAAAGTTAACTTTGTATTCTCCGTATATACCACTTCCAGTATTTTTATTAATTGTTCCATAAATATTTTTAAAATTAAATTTGGCATTTTTAGTACCAGCTACTCCCCTTTCACTTTTATCTATTCCAGTAATATTACTTTCAAATATGGCTCCAGTTCTTACTTCAATTTTTTTTAGGCTATTGGATTCAATTATTTCGTGACCGAGAGCTCCATAAATGTGAGTAGAAGGATCAATATATGTTAGAGTTCCTATTCCTGTAATAGAATCTTTAACATATAAACCTGTTTTGTATCTATTGTTATCTTCGATAAGTTCAAATTCTATATTTTTTTCTTTATTATCCCTTAATATTGTGATATTTACTTTGCCATCTTTTTGTTTTTCATCTATGGTATTTACAAGTTCCTCAATGGTAGTAATATTTTTATCATTAACTTTTAGTATTGTATCTCCTATTTTTAAGCCATTTTTGTTGTAAGATTCATTTATTTTATAAAATCCTATTATTAAAACACCATTATTTTTGACTTCAATTCCTATATTTTCTCCACCAGGTATGATAAATTTTGAATATGCTAAGGTATTTAAAGGAATAAATAAACTTATTAATAATATAATTAATTTTCTTTTCATAATCTCACCCTTATTATTATGAATAAAATAGTCAAAAAAAAATAACCATTTATTGGTTATTCTCTTCTACATTAAAATCAGTAAGTGTACCGTCTTCATTTAAAATTTTATTTACTGATTCTGTGGCTTTGTCTAGTTTATCTCCACATATTTTTGCTAACTTCATAGCTTCTGTATATTTTTCTATGCTGCTTTCTAAATCAACTTCTCCAGTTTCTAGTTCTTTAACTATTTTTTCTAAATCTACCATAAGTTCTTCAAATTTTTTTTCTTGCATTATTTCACTTCCTTTATTTCTGCTTTTAACTCACCATTATTTAATGTAATATTTATTAAATCATTAACTTTAATTTGTTCTTTCTTTTTTATTACTTCGTTATCTTTTTTTACAATACTATATCCTTTTTTTAAGATATTTAAGGGATTTAAAAGTTCTAATTTATTTATATTAAGATTGTATCTTTCTTTTGATTTTCCAAATAAAATCTCAGGATTTTTTAATATATTATTATTTATTAAATTTAAATAATTATTTTTATTAATTTCTATTTTATGTTTTATTATATTTTCAAGATTAGTGATAATATTTGCTAATTTTTCCTCTTTAATTTCAATTGGTGCCAATGGGGATGTTAATACATGATTGTTACGTAAATTATTGTATTTATTTTTCTCTTCATCCAGTTTACGATTTATAGTTTTATTTAATCGTATAGTTAATTGATTTGTTAATTCTTTTAAATCTGTAATATTAGGAACTGCCATTTCTGCAGCTCCTGTTGGAGTTGGGGCACGTAAATCTGCTACAAAGTCGGCTATTGTAAAATCTATTTCATGCCCAACTGCACTAATTATTGGGGTCTTTGCTTTATATATTGCTCTAGCAACTATTTCTTCGTTAAAAGCCCATAAGTCTTCTATGGATCCTCCACCTCTGCCGACGATAAGAACATCTAATCCATATTCATCAGCAATCTCTATTTGTTTTACGATATTAGGTGCAGCCAACTCTCCTTGAACTAAAGAGGGAAATAAAATAGTTTCACACAAAGGATATCTTCTTTTTATCGTACTTTGAATATCTCTTATAGCTGCTCCAGTTGAAGCGGTTACTATTCCAATTTTTTCTGGGTACTTAGGAATCGGCTTTTTTAGATTCTGATCAAATAAACCTTCTGATGCTAATTTTTTCTTAAGTTCTTCGAATTTTAGATATAAATTTCCTATTCCGTCTTCTTCCATTTCTTCAACATAGATTTGATAGGATCCCGTGGCAGGATAAATACTTACTCTTCCTGTTGCTAATACTTTCATGCCATCAATCGGGGTGAATGTAATTTTAGAAGCATGAGATGCAAACATTACAGCACTAATTCTGGAATTTTCATCTTTAATTGTAAAATAAAGATGGCCTCTTGTGTGTCCTTTAAAATTAGATATTTCTCCTCTTAATGATACGCGTTGAATATTGGGGTCAGTATCAAATTTATGTTTTAAATAATTGTTTAAAGTTGTTACTGTTATATATCTTTTTTCCATTAAGATCTCACTTTGTCTAAAACGGCATTAATCATTTTTCTAACATTTTCACTACTGTATTTATTAGCAAGATCTAAAGCTTCGTTTATAACTACTATTTCTGGAGTATCCATATATTTTAATTCATATAGCCCCATCATTAAAATCGTGGCACCTGTTAAATCAAGTCTATCAATTGTCCAATCAACTAAATTGTCATTAGCGATTTTTATAAGTTCATCGTAATATGTCATTACTCCGTAAACAATTTCTTTTACAAATTCATTTTCAACATCCATATTTTCTTTTATAATATCATCAACATTATAATTCATGTTATTAGTTTTATATAAATTTATTTGATATAGTATAGTCATTATTTTTTCTCTTAATTCACTTCTATTTAAAGACACAAAAATCACCTAATAATGATTATATCAAATATTTGGTAAAAGTAATATATCAAATATTCAAATTTAGGTGATTTTATTATTTTTTTTAGATTTTAAAGAATTGATTATGCGATGAATTTTACATCTTAATAAAATGTTATAGATCATTAAAAGAACCATGGCAATAATTAAAAGAATTATTATTGGTTTATCACTATTATTTTTATATTTAATATCTTCATCAAGTGTAAAATCCTCATAGTAAAGTTCATTTTCATTATTACTTACCTTAATATTTCCCAAGTAAGAGCCTTTTTTTAAATTATTACTAATATTATCAATAGTATTGATTTTTATGTTCAAATTTTCTGGTGTAATATTTGTTGGTACATATAATTTTATAGTTTCTTTTGATAATATATCGTACTTATCTTTTAAGCTATTTATAACTGGTATTGAAGTTAAAGTGTCTCCTTTTTTATATAAATCAATATAATGATAGTTTTCTAAATAATATTGAATAAAAGTTAAAGCATCTAAAATATGGTACGGTTTTCCTTCAGTAAAGTTGGCTTTTGCTGTAACAACAAGGTACTTATATGTATCATCTTCATAAAATGCTGTTATACATAATCCTGCTGCATCTGTAAATCCAGTTTTAGATCCTTTAATTAAACTAGTATCTAATTTATGAGTGCTTATTGTGGATGTGAGTTCTAATCCATTTGTCATGGTATAACTTTTAGTTGTATAAATTTTATAAAATTTAGGATTTTTTAAAGCTTCAATAAGAATTTTAGATACATCACTTACTGTAGAATAATTGTCTTCGTCTTTTCCTATTCCGTTACTGAAATGTGTATTGCTTAAATTTAAACTTTTAGCTCTCTCATTCATTAATTCGGCAAATGATTCATTACTACCTGCCAAAGTAATCGCTACAGCTTGAACAGCATCGGCACCACTAGGCAACATTATCCCATATAATAAGTCCTCTAAAGTTACCGTATCTCCTACTTTTAAACCTGCTTTAGAGTATTCAAAAATATCTTCTAACATTGGCTCAGTTATAGTAACTGTTTTATTAAAGTCATCTATCTTTTCTATTGCAACTAGGCATGTCATAATTTTAGTTAGACTGGCTATTTCAATTTTCTCATCGATATTTTTACTGTATAAAATAGAATTATCATTTAAATTGATTACTAAGGCATTTTGAGAATTAATAGTATTTAAATCTGCTGCATGTACATTTAATAAACAAATTATGCTTAATATAAAAAGTAGAAAATATTTTTTCATTGTTATCAACTCACTAGTTATCATTATATCATATAGTTTATTTAATTTTATTTTTTTTATAATACTTACATTGTTTTTTCAGTTCACAATCTTGACAGTTGGGGTTAATACTTTTACAAAAATATCTACCAAATAAAACTAATTGATGATTTACTCTATTCCATTTATTTTCTGGGATTTTTTTCATTAGTTTCTCTTCTATTTTTAACACTGTAGCATTTGGTGAAGTGATGTTAAGTCTTTTGCTTACTCTTTCTACATGAGTATCTACAGCAATTGTTGGTTTATTATATAATTCTGATAATACAACATTTATAGTTTTTCTACCAACTCCTGGTAATTTAATTAAATAATTATAATCGTTCGGAACTTTTCCTTCTTTTTCTAAAAGTAATTTGCTCGTTATTTCTTTTATATAAATACTCTTTTTATTAAAGTTTCCACAACTTCTTATAATTGTTTTAATATCATCTATTTTTGCTTCGTTAAGTTTTACAAGTGTAGGATATTTTTCAAATAGGATTTTTGTAACTTTATTAACTCTAGCATCTGTACATTGTGCTGATAGAACTGTAGCAATTAATAGTTCATAATCTTTGTTGTAATTTAATTCACAAACAGGATTTGGGATAATTTTATCTAAATATTCTAATATATTATTCATTTCCATCTAACCAATTGTAGTCAAAGCCATCGTCTGTGTAATCTTTTTTTTCTTTATTTTTTAAATGTTTATTTACGTCATCCATTGTTTTAAATCCTTTTTTACCCCATTCATAAATAATTTTATCTATATATCTTAAATTATTTACCCCATTGTATATAGCTTCTTTTAAAGCACCTATAACTAATTCTTCATTTATTCCACTATTAATCCAAGCATTTATAAGTTCACATTCCATTGGTGAAAGTGTTCTTCCAAATTCTTGTTCAAAAATACTAAAAATATCTTGTTTTTCAGTATTTTTCACTTCTTTTTCTATATCCATAAATGCTAAATTGTAAATATTATCAATATTAATATATTCTTCTATCTTATCATCTTTTTTTACTACATCTGTTTTAATTAAATTTTTACTTGAGAGATTACTAAACGATGTCATAATTTCTATTTCCGATAAAAAAATTGTTTCTTTTATTAGACTAATATCTAATATTGGTTTTTCTTGATTTGTTAAAAATATTAATAGTAGAGTATCATTTAAATCTAAATTTTGGCTTTTTACTAATTCAAAAATAAAAGGCTTTATAATATAGTCTTTCTTTTTTAAGATGTTACTTATAAATTTTTGCTGCATTAAATCACTTCCAATTGTGTTGTAAATATTCTTTTATGCTTTTATAATTATTTTTGCATTTTCCAAATATTATGCCTTTTTCTATAAAATTTATTATATCATTTATTTTATTTGGAGCATATCCTAAATTCACCAATTTTTTATAATTGATTTTTATATCTTTTTTATTTTTTATCGGTAAATTTTTGTAAGTATCAATAATTTTCTTTTTTTCGATTTCAAGAATTTCTGCACAAATTAATGATATGTATAAACCATTTTGATATATAGTATAGTCATCTAGCTTTTTAATGTTTTTAATTTTCTTTATTATATATTTTTCTTCTTTTGTAAAAGGATACTTATCGCTGTATTCTATTTGAGACCACATTCCTAATGGATCTGTAGTATAAACTACTTTATTAAAATTAATATCTAATGGTTTTAAAAGGTTATATTCTTTTAAAAGGTTTAATCCACTTAGTTTATTTTTTAAGGAAAAAATTTTATTTAATTCTTCTTTTTTTCTAAAATAGCTTATTTTAGATAGTTCTTGTCCATTTGTTTTTATGTAATCAATTATACCTTTGTCTAACTTAAAATCTAATTCTATTTTAAATCTTAAGCCTCTTAGGATTCTTAGAGGATCTTCTTGAAATCTTTTTGAAGTTTGTCCAATAACAATAATATTTTTATTTTGGAGATCTTTTAATCCATTTGTTGGATCATAGATACTTCCTGATCTATCCATATAAATGGAATTTATTGTAAAGTCTCTTCTTGAAAAATCTTCTTCAAAGTTATCGACATAATCTATTTTTATTTGATTGTTAAAATAATTTTCTTTTCTAAAAGTTGTTATATCGTATTTATAATCATTGGTTATTATTTTAATTGTTCCATAATTTTGATTATATTTGGCATTAGGAAATATATTAATTAGATCTTTGGGTTTGGCACTAGTTGCGATGTCTACATCAAAAGTTTTAATTCCCATTAAATAATTTCTAACATATCCTCCTACTATATAGGCTTTAAATCCATGTTTTTCTATCTTTTTTAGAATTTTTTCTATTTCTTTATTCAAATATATTCACCTTTTTACATTATAACAATTTTTTATATTAAAAGAAAGGGATTAGCATGTTTTCCCTTTTCTTAAATAGTTAATCGCACTACCTATACTTCTACCAATATTAAAGATGGTATTAATCATCTTTGATAAATAATTTAAGTAATTACCAGAGATGCCTCCTACAATTAATTCCAATTCTTTTTTATTCATTAATTGCACCTAAGAGGCCTAAAATATCCATCTATAACACCAGCAAAGAATGTTCCTAGTATTCCTATAACAATTCCTATACTCCATTTATTTTTACCACCATAGATGTTTTCTAATTCAGCTTTTTTTAAAACCACTTTATCATCCTTTCTAATTCAATGTTATTACTCTCTTAAAATATTTATCAAAATTTCTATGAGTTATATATATGATTGTTTTATCTTTTAAATATAAATTTAATTTTTTAATAATTTCTATTTCTGATTCAATACTTAATTCACTTAAAGTTTCGTCTAGTATTATAATTTTTGCCGGTTTTATAAGTGTTCTAGCGAGTATAATTTTTTGCATTTCTCCGCCAGAGAGGTTAAAAGATTTTTCGTATATTATTGTCTCATATCTATTATTTTTCTTACTAACAAGAGATTCCAAATCACAAATGAATGCTATCTTATTAAATAATTTTTCACTATATTGTTTATTCAACATTATATTGTTTTTTATAGTATCATGAAAAATATTAGAATTTTGGTTGGCAATAGAAATAGAATTTTTTAAAATCTGTTTATTTATATCCATTATATTGGTATTTCCAATTTCAATAGTTCCTTCATAATTTTCATAAATTCTTAATAACAATTTGCACATTGTGCTTTTACCTGTACCATTTTTGCCTTTAATCATCACGTGTTCATTTTTGTTGATTTTAAAATTGTAAATATATTTATTGCATTCATTGTATTTAAATGTCACGTTATTAAATTTAATTTCATCGTATATATATTTATTTTCTAATTTTATTGTAGAAGGAAGGCCAAAAAAATCACTTATCTTTAAAAATACTTGTTTTTCATATAAATATATTGGGATATCATTAAAAATACTTTGTATATTATCAAAAATAATTATTTCTAAATTAAGGAATGTAATTAAATCAACTACTGAATAATTTAAATAGAATGAATATAATATAGTAATGATATAAAATGATAGATATATTGTTTCCTTTAAAATACTAAAGATAATAATCATTTTATCAAATTGACTTTTATTTTTATTTTTTAGTAATAATACTTTATTAAAATTTTTTATAAAATAATTATTACTGTTTAACATATTGATGTTTAAAATATTATTAATATATTCATCTAGTATAGTATTACATTCGCTTTCTAGGTTTATAGATTTATTTATTTTATAAATTAGTCTTTTAGTTTGAATAAGTGATACAAATGAATAAAATATTAAAAAAAGATAGATAATTATTGCTAATTTAAATTTGTATAACGTAACAACTACTAAAATGATCAAAGCGGATAACAATTCAAATATTGTTTTAAATAGAAAATTAGAGGATGCTTCTGCTATTTTATTTACTTCTTTGAATTTTGTAAATATTTCTCCTGAGGTTTTTAATTGAATATATTTTAATGGAAGAGAGATTATATGATTAAAAAATTGATAATTTAAATGTAACTTTAAGAGGTTTTCTAAGAAAGATTCTTTTGTATTTTTTTTATAAGTTAAAAATAATTTGACAACTAAAAGCAGAAAAAAAATATTTGTGTAGAGCAAGATGTTTTGACTATCAATTAAAATTTTAATAATTAGAGAAAATATAATATCTATTAAAAGTAATATTAAAGATATAAAATAATAACTTTTAAAAGTTTTTTTATTATATTTAAAAAAATTTTTTAAAATATGAATTAAAGTGCTGTTTTTTTCTAAATACAACACTGTGGTAGCTGGTCTTAAAATTATTAAATTACCTGTGAATTGTTTTAAAAAAATTGATTCTTTGATTTTTTCTTTTCCTTTAGATGGATCCATGATAATTAAATGTTCTTTTTCTATCTTATAAACTACAATAAAATGAAAGTTTTCTTTTATTTTTAAGTGTGCTATAAATGGTGTTTTTATTTTATTTATGTCATGATTTTTAATTCCTGTTCCTTCTAAACCATATTTTTCCGCACATTTTATTATTTCGTAAGCATTAGTTCCTAGGTTACTAGTGTTGGTTTCTACTTTTAATAATTCTAAGGAACTGTTACCACCGTAATACTTGATTATAGATAGTAAGCAGCAGGCTCCGCAATCATTTTCATCAGCTTGTTTTACAATTAATTTTTTCTTCATATTACTCCCTCCATTTATTAATGTAGTGAGTAAATTAATTTTTCCTTTAAAAAAAACATATTATAAATTAATATGTTCTATATCTTCAATAACTTCAAGTTGATTTTCTACTATGCTTTTTAATCTTCTTTTAAAGGTAATAATATTTCTTCTAAGTCTTTCTGTATCGTCTTCGGCTTTTTCACGTGCTCGAAGCGCATCATTAATTATTCTGTTTGCGTTACGTTTTGCGTCGTTAATTAAACTTTCACTTTCTTCTCTAGCCATTTTTTTTATTTGGCTTGACGCTTCTTCGGCCATTAAAATAGCTCTATTAAACGTCGATTCCATATTTTTATAATGTTCTAATTCTGCTTTTAATTTTTCTATTTCTAAGTCTTTGGCTTTCATTTTATTAATCATGTCATCGACTTCTCTTATAACATCATTTACAAATTTATTAACTTCACTTTTTTTGTATCCGGTTATACTGGTGTTAAATTTTTCCATATGATCACCTCAAAAAGAAATAAAATTAAAATTCTATTTCTTCTTCAAATTTGGATTTACTATTATTTTTTGACTTTTCTTCCTGTTCTGTCATTTTTCCTTGAACACTTACATTATTAGGTGTACATAAGTAGATACCGTTACCTAACTTTTGAAGATCTCCACCAATAGCATAAATAGTTCCTGTTAAAAAATCTATTATTCTTTTTGCTTGATCTGATGTAACTCTTTTTAAGTTAACTACAACACTATTACGATTTTTTAGATAATCAGCTATTTGTTGACTTTCTGAATAAGCGCGTGGTTCTACTAATATCATTTTATTACCACTTTTTAAATCTTCATTTTTCATTTCTTTTTTACTTATTGAATAAAATTCGTCTTCGTTAGTAGCGTTGCTATTGTCTTCTGCAAATAAAGCTTTTTTTAATCCATCAAATGCCATTTGTATTCCTCCATACTATATAATATATTCTATCAAAGAAGTTCAATTTAGTAAATAGTTAATTTATACTTCCTAAATTTATTGTACCGTCTGTTTCTTCAGTGCTTAAATTATTTATGTTCTGCTTTATATATTGCTCTATTATTTCTTTTTCTTCTTCTATTGTATTATATTTAAGAGCCTGTTTTTTATATTTATTTAAAAGAAAAGAACATTTTGAATTATTTTTTGTTATAAATAGAATATCCTTTTCTGCTTTCTTCGCCCATTTTGTTTCAAGATATACACTAAAAGTTGCATTTGTTAAATTTACTATGATGAAGTCGCTTTTGTTTATAAGATCTTTAGCGTAAACTTCTCTATATCTTTCTGTGCGTGGGAGAATAAGATTGTGCTCAGCAATTTTGCTTAAAAGTAAAGGTTTATAAAATTCTTCTTTGTAGTTAAATTTTTCTCCGTGAATAACATAAATATTTAACTTTTTCATAGTCTCACCTATTTTAAATAATAGCAAAAAAAAAGAATAAAGTAAATTATGTTTTCATGATTGTTCTTAGTTTTTTAATTACTTTCTTTTCTATCCTAGAAATATATGATTGACTAATTCCTAACATTTCTGCTACTTCTTTTTGAGTAAATTCATCTGTGTTATTTAAACCATATCTTAGAGTCATAATTTGTTTTTCTCGGTCATTTAAAAGATTTAATTCTTTTTCTAAGGCAACTTTATCGAGTCCTTGTTCAAATTCTTTATATACTACATCTTCTTCAGTACCTAATATGTCTTCAAGATGCAACTCATTACCTTCAGCATCATAATTTAAAGCATCTTCAAAACTTATTTCGGTTTTTCTTTTTTTATTTTTTCTTAAAAACATTAATATCTCATTACTTATACATCTACTTGCATATGTTGCTAATTTAATGTTCTTATCTATTTTGTAAGTATTTATGCCTTTTATTAAACCTATTGAGCCAATGCTTACTAAGTCTTCAATATCGGTTTTTGTATTATCATATTTTTTTGCCAAAAATACAACTAGTCTTAAATTATGTTCTATCAATTTATTTTTAGCATTTTCATCACCTTGTTTGGCAAGCATTAAATAATGAAGTTCCTCTTCGCTTGAAAGAGGTGGCGGTAGAATATCGGTACTTCCTACAAAAAAACATTCATTGTCTTTTTTTAATAGTTTTAATAATTTTTTTAAAAATTTCATACAAATATCCTTTCGTTTAAGATACAATCAACACCTGGTATTTTTATTGGTTGTTCACTTATCCCTACTAAAACATTTTTAATTACTTTATTGTCTATAACAATATAATCTGGTTTTATGCATTTTAAAATACTTGAACCATTTATTGTAGTATAAGGTACAAAAAAATAATGATAATTATCTGATAATACATTTTGATTTATTATAATTATTGGTTTTTTTGTTATAGGATCGATAAGTTTATTACCAGTATCTAAAAAAGCGGTTAAATTTATAATTTTTCCACTTAATAATATGTCTAATTTATAATATTTAGAATAGTTTAATTGAAATTTTTTTAATTGTATATTATATCCTATAAGTAACAGTGGTGTAATAATTAATATTATGATTAAATTTATATTATAATCTTTATTTATAAAAATTAATCCAGAGCTTTTATAACTAAAGTGATCATTTAGCAAATATAAAGTTCCTCCTAAAATTATACTTAAAAGATATAAATAAACCATGTTATCAATAAATTCTTGTCTAGAATTATTTTTAAATGTTACTAATATCATAACTACACTTATTAAAAATTTAAAAATAAAAAGCATTAAACTATTTAGATTTAAAAATAAAGTAAGAAGACTTAAACTTCCAATTAAGGATCCAATTACTATTTTCCATATTTTTGTTCTTCTTTTTAGAAGCATATTTAAGCTTAGTAAAAGATCAAAATCAAACATAAAATTAATAAATATTACTAAATCAATATATATGGTCAATTTAACCACCAATTATATTTTAGCTTATTACTCATAAAAAAAATGTCAAAAAAAAAGATAAAAATTATCTTTTAAAAATCATCTCTATCTCTTAAAAAGGGAGGAATATCAAAATCGCTGTCATCTGTTATAGATTTACTACTTCTTGTTTGGCTTGTAGTGTAATCTGTGTATTCCATACTTGGATTTTCTTCATCAAATCCAGTAGCAATTACGGTAACGATTACTTCATCATTTAAATTTTCATTGATAACTGCACCGAATATGATGTTTATATCAGTGTTAGCGCTAGCTCTAACAACTTCAGCTGCATCTTCTGCTTCAAACAATGTTAAGGAATTTCCACCTGTAACATTTATTATTGCATCTGTAGCTCCTGTTATACTTGTTTCTAATAGAGGGCTTGATACTGCTTGTTTAGCGGCTTCAATTGCTCTATTTTCTCCAACACCTAGACCAATTCCAATTAAAGCATTTCCTCGTTTTTCCATTACTGCTTTTACGTCAGCAAAGTCTAGATTGACTAAACCAGATACTGCAATTAGGTCTGAAATTGATTGAACACCTCTATGTAAAACATTGTCTACTTCTTTAAAGGCTTCTAACATTGGAGTAGATTTATCAATAATATCTCTTAATCTATCATTAGGAATAACAATAAGGGTATCAACGTGTTTTTTTAACTCGTCTAATCCTAAAACTGCTTGTTCCATTCTTTTTTTACCTTCAAATTTAAAAGGTTTTGTTACTATTCCAACTGTTAGTGCTCCTAAATCTTGGGCTATTTCTGCTATTACTGGTGCGGCACCTGTTCCAGTTCCGCCTCCCATACCACAAGTTACAAATACCATATCAGCGCCTTTTAAAGCTTCTGATATTTCTGTTTTACTTTCTAAAGCGGCTTCTCTTCCAATTTCTGGATTTGCTCCTGCTCCTAAACCATTTGTAATTGATTCTCCTATTTGCAATTTTATTTCAGCTTTAGAAGCATTTAATACTTGCAAATCAGTATTTGCAACTATGAATTCTACACCTTTTACCCCTGATTCTATCATACGGTTTACAGCGTTACACCCGCCTCCACCGGCACCGATTACTTTTATTTTTGCTATTGCGTCCATTTGTAGACCGTTCATTAAAACTCCTCCTTAATTGTCAAAAAAATAACCAAAAACCTTACCTATTATTGAATCATTCGTTATATTAACTTTGGTATTTTCACTACTAATAGTTTCTATATCTTCCTCGTCAAATATCGAATATTCTCTATCTCTAAGATTTAATTTTTCATTAAAATATTTTATCATGCCAATTGAAGTTGAATAAATATTACTTCTTGCTCCTATGATTTTTAGTTCATCAACTTTGGCTTTTTCATTAAAAATACTATCTATTTCTATGGGAAAGTCTTTAAATTCCGACGTTCCTCCTGTGAATATTATATAACTAATTTCTTTTTTTGTTAAGTAGTTTATTTCTTTTTTTATTAAATTTAAAATTTCATCTAATCTACTTGAACAAATTTCTGTTAATTCATATTGATTTATTTCAACTTTTTCTCCTAACTTATTTATTATTGTTTCTATTTCTTTAGGATTAGAATTATACTTATTAGCTAATGCTAATTTTTCTTTTAACATTTTTGAGTCTTCTAGCTTTAATTTATATATGAAAGAAATATCATTATCTAAGTTAAAGCCACCAGCATCTATTATTTTTTCTTTAAATAGTATTCCTTTTGTAAAGGCACTCAAAGTAGTTTTATCTTTTCCCATATTGACTATTATTCCCGTATTTTCTTCTGTATATTTATTTTTAATGGTGCTGTAATCTGCAATACTTCCTAAAGTAATATCTATTACTTTAACATTACATTTTTCTAAGCATTTCACTACAGAATAAACATTTTTTTTGGGAGTTGCAATTAGTAGTGATTTTACACTTAATTTTTTCCCTTGCATTCCTCTAGGATCTCTAACTATTTTATTATCAACTTTATAACTTATAGGAAGCACATTTATTAATTCTAAATTGTCAGGTATTTTATTGTAACAACTAGTTTGTAAAATTCTAACAATATCATTACCACTAATTATACTGTCTTCTCCAGATATGGTGTTAGTGCCTTCCCCTTTTATGATTTCTAAATTAATTGATGAAATGTTTGCTATTATCTTATTTACTTTAACTCCTAAGAGTTCTTCTGCTCTTTTAAAAGCTTTTTTTAGACAAAAAACTGCGTCATCAGCATTTATAATAAGACCATTTTTTATTCCTCTTGATGGTTCATTGATTGCACATAATATCTTTATTTGATTATTAATAATTTCAGCGACAACAAGTTTTATTGTGTCACTGCCTAAATCAACACTTCCTAGTATTCGTCTCATATTAACACCTATCCACTTTAATAATTATACTATAAACAAAAAATTTACTCAACAATATATTTTAGTTAGTTTTTTTTGACCTGCGTGTTATAATAATATTGGTGATTATTATGAAAACTACATTTTTAATTTTACTTAATAAATTTGCTACATTAGTTTGTAAATTATTTGGAAGAGATGGAAGCGTATTTCCTGGAAGTTTAGTTGTTCCGTTTGATAAAAATATTTTAAAAAAAATAAAATATCCCAAATATGTTATAGGAGTAACAGGTTCTAGTGGTAAGGGTTCAACAACTAGTTTGGTCGCACACGTTTTAAATGAAGCTGGTTATAAAGTGGTTTGGAATAAAAGTGGTTCTAATTTAATTAATGCTGCTGTAACTTTAATATTGAATAATAGTACTTTTTTTAGTCATAAGTTAAAATGTGATGTATTATTAATGGAACTTGATGAATCATATATTGATCAAATTTTTGATAAAGGTGTTTTAACTCATATGGTTTTAACTAATATTACTAGAGATCAACCTGCTAGAAATGGACATCCTGAATTGATTTTAGAAAAAATAAAGAAATCAATTGATCCTAACTTACATTTGATAATAAATGCTGATGATCCGTTTTTGAATCGTTTTAAATATTTTCATAATGGAATAATTACTACTTACGGAATTGGAAAGAATAAATATTCTCGTAACTTAAAAGAAAATGACTCTGTTGATGCTCAATATTGTCCTTTATGTTTTACAAAACTTAAATATTCTTTTTATCATTATGGACATATGGGAAAATATACTTGTCCTAATTGTGAATTTACTAGAGGGAAACTTGATTATGAGGCTAAAGATATTAATTTAGATAAAGGCTTTTTTACAATTAATGATTCTTTAATTAGATTAAATAAAAATATCTTTTTTGCTGTTTACTATACAACTGCTACTTATGCTCTTTGTAAAACTTTGGGAATTAGTGAAGAAATTTTAAAACAAGCATTAAATGTTAATGTTATGGAAAGTAAAAGAATGCAAGAACTTAAAATTGATGATAGACCTATACTTATGCTTGAAAGTAAAAATGAAAATTGCTTAAGTTATTTACAATCATTAAATTTTATAAAAGATCAAAAAGGATTAAAAACTGTTATATTAGGATTTGATAATGTTTCAAGAAGATATAAAGAAAATGATTTGAGTTGGTTATATGATGTTGATTTCAGTTCATTTAATGATGAAAGTATAGATAAAATATTCTGTATTGGTCGATTCAGATATGATGTTAGAACTCGTTTAAAATACGATAACATAGATGATGATAAAATTATACTTGTTGATAATTTAAATAATTTGATCGATTTAATAAGAAGTAATTCTCAAGGTAACATTTATACTATGGTATGTTTTGATATGACTGCAATAATAAAAAAGAAAGTGAGAGATTACAATGAAAACAATTAGAATAGCTCATTTATATTATGATTTAATGAATTTATATGGAGAAAATGGAAATGTGTTAGCATTAAGGGAAAATTTTATCTCTCAAGGTGTAAGTTGTGAGGTTGAAAAATTAACTATTGGTGATGAAATTAATCTTTCAAAATATGACATAGGTTATATAGGATCAGGAAGTGAATTTAATGAAAATATCGTTGCTCAAGATATTATTAAACATAAAGATGATTTTAAGAATGCTATAAATAATAACAAATTTATTATTTGTACAGGAAATTCCATTGAATTATTTGGTAATTATATTGAAAGAATTAATGATTCTATTATTGATTGTTTAGGGATATTTGATTTTTATGCAAAAGAAGTTCATGAAAGAATAATGGGAGAACAACTTGTAGAGTGTGATTTTTTAAAGGAACCTTTGATTGGTTTTCAAAATAGACAATGTATAATGAACAATAAAGAAAATTATTTATTTAGTGTTATTAATGGACATGCAGAAAATTATAAAACTAAATATGAAGGTATTCATTATAAGAACTTTATTGCTACTTATATAATTGGGCCTATTTTAATTAGAAATCCACAGTTAACTGACTATATTGTAAAAACGGTTTTAGATAAAAAAAATATTGGGTTTATTCCCAACACTAACACTTTAGATTATAAAGCATATAATGAGTATATTAAAAATTTTATTAGTTAAAATGTTTTAAAGCTTGAATAAAAGCTTTTTTTTTGCACTTTTTTTAAAGTTTGATCGTCGAGAGTTTTAATAAGGTCTGGTTTTAAGATATTATCAGAATCTGTATATATTAACGATAAATAATAACATAATTCTTCGTTTATTCCGCATTGTTTTAAAAATTTTAGATATCTTAAATAAAAACCTTTTGGTTGATTACTTATGTTAGTATTTGCTAGAAAACTTAACAGCATGTAATAGTAACATAGTATTGTAGAATTGTAATTTCTTTTATTGTTGGAATATTTATTTCCAAGATTGATACTATTACATAAATATTTTGCTGTTCCCGGTTTATTAGCATCAATTGTTGAACTATCAACATCAATTGCTTTAATATTTTGGCTATTCTTATCGTAAATGAAATTACCTGAATGAATATCACCTAAATAAAAATTATGTTCTCTTAGTAGAGGGTTCTTCTCAATTTTTTCGAGTAAAATTGCAACTTTGTATAAAAGGTCTATTTTTGTTGAAATCGGAATTAAAGGGTTATCTAAAATAATTTGTAAATTAATATTATTTTCTATTAAATCTTGACTATATCCACTTATTTTTCCGTTAATTGATATAAAATTATTGGGTAAAACAATTTGATCTGGTATTGCTTTTCCTTTTAGATTATAAAGCTTTTCTAATGTGGATTTTTTATTTTCAAAATATGATCCGTCATTAAGTATAAATATTTTAATCAATTCTTTTTTGGTGTCAGAATTATTTTTAACATACAAAAAAGACTCACTATTATCTATTTTTTTATGTAATTTATATTTTTTTAATTTTCTAAAATTTTTACTTTCATAATTTATAATTTCCATATAATTTGTCCTTGCAAACAAATATTATATAAAATAACATTTAAAAGTCAATAAAAAAATAGTTGATATATTCAACTACTTATTTTAAGGCATTTAATAACTCGTCTTTTTTCATTGTGGTATAACCAGTTATTCCTTTTTCTTTAGCGAGATTTTTTAATTCAGCAACAGTCATTTTACTTAAATCTTTTGTTTCTTCTTTTGCTGGTTCAGCTTTTGGTGTATTTTTAACTGTTTTTTTACCTGCTAAAGCATTATTTGCTTGATTTACTAATTCTGTGAACATAGCTGGATTATCGATTGCTACTTCACTTAACATTTTTCTATTGATTTCAATACCTGCTTTGTTAAGACCATTAATAAATTTTGAATAACTTATATTATTTTCTCTACAAGCTGCATTGATTCTTGTAATCCATAATTTTCTGAAATTTCTCTTATTAGCTTTACGGTCTCTGTAAGCATATGCTCCACTGTGGAAAACTTGTTCTTGTGCTGTTTTAAATAATCTATGTTTACTTCCAAAATAACCTTTAGCTTGTTTTAATACTTTTCTTCTTCTGTTTTTAGCAACAGAACCGCCTTTAACTCTTGTCATATTACATCACATTAGATGACATTTTTTAATCTGTCAGCTTCTCCTTTCGCTAAAATTCCTTTATTTCTTCTTTGTCTAACTTGTTTACTAGAATCTTTTGCAGTTTTATGATTACCATTAGATTTTTTATAAACTAAGCTACCATTTTTTTTCTTTTTTAACACTTTACTACTTGATTTGTGTGTTTTCATTTTTGGCATATTTATTTCCTCCTTATTTTTTTGGTGCTAACATCATTGTCATATTTCTACCTTCAAGTTTTGGTTCAGATTCTTTATCTGCTACTTCACTTAACTCTTCAGCAAATTTTAATAATACATCTCTTCCAAGTTCTGTATGTGCCATTTGACGGCCTTTAAATCTTAAAGAGACTTTTATTTTATGTCCTTTTTTTAAGTATTCTACTGCGTTTTTTTTACGCGTTTCAAAATCATGAACATCGATTGTTACTGATAATTGATATTCTTTTATTTCTTTGTTGTTTTCTCTTTGTTTTTTTAATGCTTCTTTTTGTTTCTTTTGTTTTTCATAACGGAATTTGTTATAATCCATTATTTTTCCAACTGCTGATGTTTTTGAATTATTCATTAAAACTAAATCAAGACCTGCATAGTTGGCTAATGTTAAGGCATCTTTTAATTTTTTAGTACCCATTTGTTCTCCATTTGGACCAATTACCATTAATTCTTCAACTCTAATTTGCCCATTGATCGGTAGATCATCTTTTTTCATGTTTGCTATACAAACGCACCTCCATATAATTAAAAAAGTGAATACAAAATGTATCCACTTTTAGCTTTAGTTTTATTCGGCTATTTACCTATTACTGTAAGTAATCAGGTGGATGTGGATACATCTCTTTCCTTTTTTTCGTTATTTATTATAACATTTTTTTAGTTGTTGTCAATAGTTTTTTCTTTTTTTAACTTTTTATTACTTACAAATTGTTCAAATTTGCTTTCATCTGGATAAACATAAGCGTTTTCTAATATTTCAATGTATTCATTAAAATAATTTAATAGTGTTTCATAATCAATTTTATTTGCTTTAGCATATTCTTCTAATCTATCAACTTCAATTGGAGTTAAATTATAGATATACTTTAATTCTGTTTTTTCACTTACTGAAAAACTATAATCGTGTTTTTCATCTAATTTTTTAGATAGATTTAAAGTTTTTGTTTCTTCTTTTACTGGCTCAAAGTTTTCATTTTCTTTCATATCAACTTTATTTTCTTCCACAGTTTCTAATTCTCTTCGATTTTTTTCTATAGCAGCCATTCCGTAGCACATAAATCCTGCATTAATTAATGTAACAGCAACACTTAAAATTGTTGGATCTGTAAGTAACATTATTGCTCCAATTAATGAAGAAAATGATAATCCTACTAGAAGCAATCTATTTGTTGCCATATCTTTTTCAATGTCTTTTTTTGTTCTCTCATTTTCAATATTATTATTCATATTTTTTTCCCTTCTTTTTAATAGCTCTTGTTTCTATTACATTGTTATCTTGTGATTTTTCTAATTCTATAATATTCTTTATAGCTTTTTCCAATGATTCTTTATTACATTTAGTAAGCTTTAAATATTCTTTAATTTTTTCAATTTCTTTTTCATTAAGATTAAATTCAATCTTTAATTTATTTTCTTCTTCTATTGTCAATTCTTGATTGATTTCTTTGTTGTTTTCAAGATTGTCTAATTTTATTTCTTCGTGATTATTGTCATTATTATTTTTTTCTTCTTTTTCTGTTAATTTTTCTAATAATGGCTTATCTTCATTTTGCTTAAAATAATTTGTACTAAATAAGATTTCCTTAAATTTTTCTTTATCCTTAGCATTTTCCATGATGTCAGTTATAACTTTTTTAAAACTCTCTTTATTATTATCATTAGATTTGTACTGTTTTTCAATTTCTGATTTGTAATCAACAAATGCTGCGGCTTGTGAAGCTAAAGTTAAGGCACAAAAAGAATATGTTATAACTTGTAAACTAAAACTAGGAATTATAGCAGATAATATTGCTAGAGCACTGGTCACATCAAGTATTCCTGTTTTGAATTTTCCAATTTTAGAAGATTTTATATCTACTCCTTTTCTAAGGCCATCAAGATTACAGCCCGCAATAATTAGTTCATTAATGATTGTAAGCCATATTACAGGATAAAATTTTACCAAATAAATTAATAAGGATATTCCAAAAAGTTTATCAGAAAAAGCATCTAAAGTTGCTCCAAAAACTGTAGAAACGTCCCATTTTCTGGCTAACTTACCATCTATAAAGTCTGTTAATAAAAGACTACTTATATAGGCTACCATTTCTATAGGGCCACATAATGATATAATTCCTGGTAATAAAAATGTACCAATGATTCTTGAAAATGTCATTGCATTTACTATTATCTTTTTGGTTTTTCTTTTCATATTACCCCCTCTTTTTGTAAGAGCTATAATAGCAAAAAAAGTGCTATTTGTCAAAGATAAAGTTAATTTCGTAATTTATTTCGTCATTATACACTATTATTTTTTCGATTTTAGATAAATCAGTAATAATTTCTATAGTATAATCTGATTCTTTCCAATTAACTTTATATAAATATTTGCTACTATTTTCATTTTTTTCAATATAACTTTTTTCATTATTTACTAATTCTATAATATTGTTCGGTAATAGAAATATTCCTTCAAAAATATTGTTTAATTCTTCATCTAAAGAATTATAATTTACATTATAAATTTCGTTATCTTTTACCTGAATCTTTTTTATTTGATTATTACATGTTATGTATCCAGTTAAAATATTATTTTCTGTATCACCATCTATTGTACAAATATTACTATCATTACTTAATTTGTAGCTAAGTTTATATTTCAATTCTTTAGTATTTTTTATTATATCGTTATAAGAAACTTTATTTTCAGTTTTTTTATCCATATTTGCTGTATCATTTCCTATTCTTACTAAAACAATGATCATAAGAAACATTAGAGTATATAAACTTAACTTTATAATTGCTCTAAATCGAGGTATTTTCCAATTTTCTTTTAATATTTTCCAATATTTTTTTAGATTATTTTTCTTCATTTAAAACTTCACCAATTAAACTTTCCTTTTTTATTCCGTTAAAATAATCTCTTACTAACATATTTTTTTTCGAAAATGGAGTTATTTCTAAAACTTGTAATAATCCTTCTTTACATTTTATATAAAAACTATTTTTATCAACTTTCACTATTTCACCGTTTTTACCTGGTGCAACTTCGTCAATATATTTTGATTTTACTATTTTCATTTCTTGATTTTTAAATATTGCATAAGTGTATGGCGTAAGGGCTCTAACTTTATTGTGAAGTATTTTGGCAGAAGTGTTAAAATCTAATTTTTCTTCTTCTCTTTTAGGAATAAACGCAAAGGATACATCTTCACTATTTTGTTTTATTCTGGTTATTTTTCCCTTTATAATATCACTTAGGTTTTCTGCTAAAATATCTGCTCCTAAAGTAGATAATTTTTGACTTAGGGAGTGAATATCATCGTTATCTTCAATGCTTATCCTTTTTTCAGTTATAATATCACCATCATCCATTCCTTCAGCCATGTACATCAAAGTTACTCCAGTTTCTTTATCGCCATTTAAAAGTGATGCTTGAATTGGAGCTCCTCCTCTATATTTTGGTAATAATGATGCATGAACATTAATACATCCATATTTTGGACAATCTAATAGTATTTTTGGAATTATTTGTCCATATGCACATGTAACTATAAGATCTGGCTTACAATCTAAAATTTTTTGATATTCTTCTTTTATCTTTGACGGAGTAAATATTTCTATGTTATTTTCTAAAGCTAATTTTTTAATAGGACTTGGTGTTAATATTCTTTTTCTACCAACTATTTTATCTGGTTGAGTTACTACTAATTCTACTCTAGTAAGATTAATTAATTTTTCTAATATGGGTTTTGCGAATGTTGGAGTACCCATAAATACTACTTTTAAATTTTTCATTTTTATCACCTTATACTCTATATTTTACTATTTTAAAATCATAAGTTTTACTTATGATCTTCTAAATAAACGTATTCGTTTTCATTATTTATATAAGAAAGATTATTATATTTTTTTGTGCTACTACTCAATTTTTTAGATTTTAGATTATCATTTATATAATCTTTTACAAAAGTGTAAATAATTGCGAATAATGGAACTCCTATTAAAAGTCCAATAAAACCAAATAATCCTCCAAATATTAAAATGGCACATAATACCCAAAAACGTTTTAATCCAGTTTGGTTACCAATTATTTTAGGAGCTAAATACATTCCATCAAATTGTTGAAGAATTACTATGAAAATTGCAAAGATAATAGCTTTTGGTGGACTTACTAAAAGAATTAGTAAACCACTTGGTATGGCTCCAATAAAAGGTCCAAAATAAGGAATTGCGTTTGTTACTGCACATATTACAGATATAAGCATCGCATATGGCATTTGGAAAATTATTGAAAAAATGAATATAATAATACCTACGGCACAGCTGTCTATTAACACCCCCATCATATATTTTCCAAATATTTGATTAATAAATCTACATTTTTCTAAAATATCATTAGCAATTTTTTTACTGAAGACACTATAGGTAACTTTTTTGGTAAGCGCAATATAATTTTCTTTTCCGGCTAATAAATAAATAGAAATTATAAAACCAATTATAAAGTTATATAAGAATTTAAATACTCCTACTACACCTGTTGAAAGATTTACTATCATATCATTTATGTTAGGTTTAACCGATTCATTAATAACTTTCATTAAGTAAGTACTCATTTGTTCATAATTTTCTAGTATTTGATTAGAAACATCAGGATTATTTTTTAAGGTACTGCTTAACCAATCTTGAATACTCTTAATATAATTAGGTACATTCCCTATTAAAACTTGGATACTTGTTAATATTTCTGGAATTATGTAAGTAACTATTAAATATAAAACAATAAGAAATATTATAGAAGATGTAATTATACTAAAAATTCTACTTCGTTCTTTTATTTTTTCTTGTGGTAGATTACTCTTTTTAAGAGCTTTATTAAATACTTTGGATTCTAAAGCTTTAATTCCAGGATTTAAAATATAAGCTATTACTAAACCATAAATTATTGGCATAAGTATTGTAAAAATATTTTTTATTACGCTTAAAAAAGCATTCCATCTATATATTAAAAAGAAAAAAATAATGCTTAATCCAACTACTCCAAAAATACTAAGTCCTAATTGTACATATTTATTTTTTAATAAATTTTTCATTTAACCACCTAGTTACATTATATATTAGTTAGTTGTTTTTAACAATAATAATAGATAAATTAGTACATATTTATTGATATATTGGTCAAAATAATAATGGTGAGGACTATGGAAGAATTAATTTCTAATATTAAAGAAGAATTTAATAATTGTTCTGATTTAATAATTCACAAAATTAAAAATAGAAATAAATATGTTTATTTAGTTTATTTGGAAACGTTATGTAGTTCTACTCAAATAAATGATTTTATATTAAAAAAATTAACTGAGAATTCAAAAGCAAAAAATATTTTGGATTTTATTCCTACTCCTCATACTATAAAATTAGAAAATAGTAATTTAATTGAGTTTTATTTAAATCATGGATTTAGTATTGTTATTTCAGATGAATGTATTTATGCATGTGAAACTAAAGCTGAGTTAACAAGAAGTATAAGTAGTCCTAGTACTGAACCTAGTTTGTATGGTCCAAAAGATGCTTTTGTAGAAAATATTCAACAAAATATGGGGCTTATAAAGAGAAGAATTTCTGATAGTCATTTAAAAAATAAAAATTATAATATTGGAAGATTAACAAAAACTACATGCTCTGTAATATATGTAGATAATGTGGTTAAAAAAAGTTTAGTTAATAAAATTTGTAAGTCTTTAAATGGAATTGATATTGATGGAATATTGGATGCTGGTAATTTAAAAAAATTGATTGAAAATGAGAATAAAAATGTTTTTCCTAGTACCCAGATTACTGAAAGACCTGATGTAGTTTGTAAAAATTTACTTTTAGGAAAGGTAGTTATACTCGTTGATAATTCTCCATTTGCAATAATAGTTCCAGCTTTTTTTGCTGATTTTATTAATCCTATTGTTGATAATTATTCTAAAAGTATTAATACTAATTTTCTTAAGTTTTTGAGATTACTGTGTTTTATTTTAGGTATTGTTACTCCTGGAATATATGTTGCTTTAACTAATTTTAATCAAGAAGCAATACCTCTTGAACTTTTAATAAGTTTTTCAACACAAAGAGAAGGTGTTCCCTTCCCTGCTATTGTAGAATGTTTAATAATGCTTATTACGTGTGAAATATTAAGAGAAAGTGATATAAGATTTCCTAGTAGCTATGGATCAGCTATTTCAATATTGGGAGCTTTAGTTTTAGGAGAAGCAGCAGTTTCTGCTGGTATAGTTAGTCCTATTATGATAATAGTTATTGCAATTACTTTTATAGCAAGTTTAATGTTTTCTGATCTTGAAACAATTGCCAGCATTAGAACATGGAGATTTATTTTTTTGCTTTTTGCAGCATTTTGGGGACTGTATGGAATAAGTTTATCTATTGTATTTCTTTTAATATCTTTATGTTCTAATAATTCTTTTGGATATCCATACTTTTTTCCTATTCAACCATTTGATCTTAGTTATATAAAAAGCACACTATTTGAAGCAAAAAGTGAAAATGATAATAAAAGAAGTAAGATGTTATCAAATAATATTGTTAAAAAGAGGGACTCATGAAAAGGATAATTTTAATTATATTAATTTGTTTTTCTTTGTTACTTTGTACTGGTTGTAGCAATTACAATGAACTTAATGATTTAGCAATCGTTTCAGTTATGGGAATTGAAAAAGAAAAAGAAAATTATTTAGTATCTTTGGAAATATTTAAAGAGGAAAAAGAACCTGGAAGTGGAGCATCAAGAAAGAAAAGAATTGTAATTGCTGGTGAAGGGAAAAGTTTAGATGAAGCTGTTAATAATGCTTCTTTTGTTAGTGAAAAGTTATTGTTCTTCACTCATATTGAAGGAATAATTATTGATGCTGAGTTAGCAAGTGAAGGTATAAGTGGAATTATGGATTATTTAAGTAGAAGCACTGATTACTCTTTTGTTTCCTATATAACAATTTCTGAAAAAGAAAAACCGAGTGAGTTATTAAAATCTAAAGAAATTAAAAATGAAATTGTTGGTGATGCAATAGTATCCTTATTCAATAACACTCAATTAAACAATAGTGCTTTTATATATAATCGTTTTTTTGAATTATTAGAACAGTATGTTAATCCTAACAAAGATATATTTTTACCTTTTATCAAAATTACTGAAGGCTATATAGAAATATACAAGGTTGGAATTTTTAAAGGATCAAAAATGGTAAATAAACTTGATAATATTCAAACTAGGAGTATCAGCTTATTAAATGGTAATAATAATGCATTATATTATAGAATAAATGAAAACTCTGGTTACTTAGTTGCTAAAATATTTGATTCTAAAACTAAAATTAAAGTTGATAAAAATAATATAACTATAAATATAGCTACGACTAGTAGACTTGATGAAGTTAATTCAGAATATGACACTATTAGTACAAAAAATATTTTTAAATTAGATAAAAAAATAGAAGATAATATCAAAAAAGATGTAATTAATTTAATTAATTTTTTAAAAGAAAATAATTCTGATGTTTTAGGAATCAATAATAAAATTTATAAAAAATACGGGAAAATAGAAAAAGATTGGAAAGAATACAATTATGTTGTTGAGGTAAAAAATACAATTACAAAAAAAGGATTATTAATGGATCCTGTTAGAGGTGACAATGAAAAAGATTAGTTTAAAACAATTTCAATCCATTATATTTTTACTTACAATAACTATGTTTTTTGGTATTGGTTTATCAAATATAGTACGTACTTGTAAAGAATCATTTTGGATAAGTGTAATTTTAGGTATTTTGATGGGATCAATAATAGTTTTAATGTTTTCAAAAATATGGATTAGTTCTTCTACTGCTTTGTTTGTTGATGATAATAAATTTAGAAATATATGCTATATAATTATTATTACCTTCTATACAATAGTCTGTTTAAGCACGTTAACTAATTTAATTGTTTCAATATATTTAACAAAATTAAGTCCTTTTATTATTTGTCTTCCACTTATTTTTCTAATGATTTATGGAAGTAAAGATAAAGAAGTTTTAGGAAGAATTTCTATTCTACTATTAATACTTTGCTTAATTTTAGTAAGTATTATAATTGCAACAGTTAGCTTTCAAATTAAAATTGATAATTTTTTACCATTATTTAATACAAAATGGCAAATAATTTTAAAAGAAGCGTGCAATTATGCTTTTTATAGTACTTCTCCACTTTTACTTTTAAGTTTATATTCTCCTACCGAAGTTAATGGGATAAAAAAATATAGTATTGTAAAAACTTATTTTGTCGCCAGTATACTTATTCTTGTTGCATTCTTATTAACTGTTGGCGTAATGGGTACAGATTTAGTTAATTTATATAGATATCCTGAATATATTGTTTTAAAAAGAGTTAGTGTTTTTAACTTTATAAATAATATAGAAAATATTACAGCATTTTTTTGGATAATGATCTACATCGTTTTTTCATTAACTACGGCCTTATCATTAAAAGTTACTATACAAAATCTATGTAATAAAAAGTATTTGTTTCCAATATATCTTTTTCTAATTTTAATACTTTTACATTTTACAACGTTTAAAAGAATAACTTGGTTACTGTTTTTATACAAATATGAAGCTTATTTATTACTGGGGTGTTTAATTATATTTTTTATAATAAATATTAAAAAGTTGAAATGAAATCATTTCAACTTTTGTTAATTTACTACGTATGGATTTTTTTGAGTTCCATTTCCACTTGTTATTTTTACATCAGATCGCAAAAACTTAAAGATTTACCCATATCTATACTTTGATCTACATCTGTTAAGTTAACATAAGTTACCGTTATACTATAAGAATCTGTTGTTTTAGAATCTATACTAGCTGTATTTACTATATAAGTTTCATAAGTTTCGCTTTTTGGTAAGACTCCACTACTAATCTTTGTATCTCCCTTTTTTAAAACATATGTCCAATCTTCTGTTCTGGTAAATGTGTTAGTAATGTTATCTAACTTAATACTATATTTTAATATCTCATCTCCTGTATTCTCTACTATAAAGGTTTTAGTTACTGCATATCCTGGTTCTATTTCCGTGCCTTCTATTTTTCCATTTCCGTCACTATAAGTAATTTCTAGATTTTTACTTACAACACTTACGCTTTTTTCTTTACTATTCTCAACTATATTAGTTTTGTACTAAGCATATGTTAATCCTAATAATAATATTGTTATTAAAAATAAAGCTATTCCTGATATTATTATATGTTTATTTTTCATACTTCACATCCTAATGTTATACTACTACATCAATATAGAATATTTTGTCTAACTTTATAAGTAGACCAAGAACCCTATACCACTTACCATTATACATTTAGCCCCCCTGTCAAACGTTTAAAAAATTGCTGTTTAAGCAATTTTTGATGATTTCTGATTAGTCTTTTGGATAGCTAAAAAGAGTGAATATAAATGAGAAAATTATAGTTGCACTAAGAGATAAACAGGAAGTATCAAACATATTTGAAAATATTCCTAAAAATCCATTTGTTTTAAATCCCATAAGACTTGCAGTAAATAGACTATTCCCAAAATTAATTATTGGTATTGTTGCTCCTGCTCCTACTACTTCTATTATTTTGTCATATATGTTTAAGAATCCTAATAAAGCACCAATAACAACATATATACTTGTTAAATGTCCTGGAGTCAGTTTTGTGTTATCTAAAATAGTTTGACCAATTAAACACACTATTCCACAAAATAGAAAAGAATAAATGATTGTCATTATTGCACCTCCAATGTTATACCGTGAGCAATTGCTGGAATACTATTTTTTTGATTAACTAGTGTAGGATTGTGTAATGACCCTGTTGCAATTACTAGAATCTTTTTATATTTTTTAGTTTGTAGAATTTTGTTAAATAATACTAGTGGCAAACAAACTGGTCCGCTTCCACCAGAATATATTTCTTGTTCTTTATTATAAATAACTGCACCAGCATCAATGTAATTTTTTAATGTAATATTATGATCCTTTTTTAAAATTATCTGGAATAAATCCATTCCAATTTTTCCTAAATCACCAGTTAATATTAGATCGTAATCACTAATTGATGTTTTAGTTTCTGTTAGATGAGTTACTAGCGTATCTGCAGCAGCAGGAGCCATTACTGCTCCCATATTGTATGCATCTTTAACGCCATAATCTATTACTTTACCAATTGTTGCATTTGTTACTCTCACACCTGTCATTGTTTTTGATAAAAAAGTACCTACAGCTCCCGTAGTTGTAAATGTTGAATATTGTGGCTTTGGTGCTCCGTATTCTATAGGGTATCTAAATTGCCTTTCACTAGTTAAATTATGACTGCTAGTTATACATAAACCATTTTTTACTTTTTTTGTATCTATTAATAAAGCTAAAGTTATTAAATTCTCAACAAAAGTTGCACATGCTGAGTACTGTCCTAAAAAAGGAATATTGCTATTTTTTAAACTTGAACTAGTAATTGATAATTGATTAGATAACTCACCGCCAACAACGATTTCAGGCTTATTATTTTTGGCAATTAAATTATTTATAACTATTTTTTGCATTTTAATTTCAGCATTTTCAAATGTTTTTTCTTCAAATAAATAATCTTTTAAATATAAATTAACGTTTTTTAAATTTCCATTGTTTTCATTGATCCCTGCTATTGAATAGAAATTATTAATAAAAACGTTTTTAAATGAAAAACTAGCCACCTAATATCACCTTCACAATCACTAAAATAAAGGAACTTACAACTCCATAAACTATTACACTACCTGCTAATTTAAAAGCGTTTGAACCTATGCCTGTTATTAAGCCGTCTTTTTTATAATCTAACATAGTGCTTTGAACCGAGTGAGCGAATCCAGTTGTTGGAACTATTAATCCTGCCTGATATTTAGCAACTAAATGATCAAATTTATGAATTATAGTTAAAAAACAAGCGCCTGTTATTAATATTAGACCTATCCACATACATGCTTCACTTTTAGATAATTTGAATACATTAATTAGAATTAATCTAATTATTTCACATGAGGTACCAAGAACTCCCCCAGTTAGAAATGCATATAAACAATTTTTTATTCTATCTGGTTTTGGAGTTATTTCATTTACTAATTTTAAATATTCTTCTTTTTTCATTAAAAAATCCTCCATTTTTATTATGAAGAATTTTTTAATATTTATGCAGAGATATACTCTTTGATTTTTTGTTTTCCTTTATTCTCTAATCTTGATACTTTTACTTGGCTTAATCCCATAATTTCAGCTATTTCTGCTTGAGTCAAATCTTGGTAATATCTATAATTTATTATTGACTTTAATGGTTCTTCTAATTCTTCTAAGGAATCATTAATTAGAATTTGTGTATCTACATCTTCTGTCGTTCCAATATAATTATATAAATTGTACCCATCAGTTAATGTTTCAGGTTCTTCATCTAAACTAATAGTATCATAACTAATATTTATTATTTCTTCTACAAACTCAGGTTCAAGTTCAGTAAAAGTACTAATTTCTTCAATTGTTGGGTATCTATTTAATTTTTGAGCTAATACCGACCGAGCTTTTTCAATTAATTTTTTTGATTTTAAATATACTTTGTTTAACTTAATATCCCTAGAAATATTAGCAAGTTCATACATTTCTCCAAGTATATATTTATAGGCATATGTTGAAAACTTAGTAGAACCATCTGGTTGATAATTTTTTAATGCTTTTAAAACTCCAATACATCCTGCTTGAAATAAATCATTAATATCTAAATTATTAAGTTTACTTTTTAGTTTATGAGCACTTTTGTATATTAATAATTTAGTTTCTTCAATTGCACTTTGTTCGTCCATTTTCCTCATCCTATTAATTTTATTTGAGAATTTTGTGTAAAATTAAATTCTCCAGAATTTTTTTGAACTTCTTTAATGCTTTTCTTTAAACTATTAATTCCAATTTTATCTATTCCTATTAAGTTTGCTGTATTGAAAGTCAAGTATTTAATTTTGTGTTTTTTTATCACTAATTTTAAATATTTTTCAATCTTTCGTGATGTCAAATAATTCAAAATCCCTTTTAGTTCTACAATCAATCTCCCTTCTTTATATTGCATAAATATTTTGAGCATCTTTTGTTGCCTCCTCATTAATATAATTATTTAATAATGTTTTTTAAATATATTCGACAAAATTACTTATTATAGTATTTGCGTTTTACGTAAAGTAAAATAAATTCAAAAATAGAAAGAATTATTATTAAAATAATTATGATACTTTTTGTAATATAATCTTTATCATCTATTTCTTGCGATTTTATTTTAGTTGTAATATTTCTACTGGAGGTAGTAATTTTTTTAATCTTAGTTTGTATTTCTGTAGTTTTAACTTTTTCTATTTTTCTTGTTGTAGGAATATTATAATCATTTTTAGTTTGCTCCTTCATTTCTTTTTTTATGTATTCTATTTTCTGATTACCAATTAGTTTATCTTTGTAATAAATATTTAAATCATATATTCCAGAATAATTTGTATTTATGTTATATTTTATTGTAAAATTATTATTAGTTTTTAAAATAACTTTAGAAGCAAGTTCTTCTAAGTCATATATAATTATATTATCGCTTAAAACAAGTTTATTTCTTTCATATTTTTTTTCAATTATTTTTGATTTTTGGTAATCTAAATTATTGTCACTATTTACTTCTAAATATTCATCTGTATATTTTATTAGTGGCTGATAAAACATGTATAGTTTTTGTTCTCTTGTATAATAACTTAAACATTTTCTTATTGTATATATTTTTTTGTTATTTAATATATCTATATAATCATTTTTAAAACTTATTTTTATATTTAAATTCTTTTCAAAAACTAGAGTATTTCCCTTTTCTTCATTCAAAACTAATTCAAAGTAATATTTTTCAGAATCTCTTTCTTGAGAGAAAAAATCTATTTCTAAATCTTCTAACATAACTGGTTCTTCTAGCATTAAAATTAAAGCACTACCACTTTTGATTATGACTTCATCATCATTTAAATCATTATTAAATAAATTATCTATTTTTCCATTATAATTGGAAATAGTTAAATTATAATTAATAATTTCTTTGTTGTATTTTAAAATTATTTCATTTAGTTTTAAATCTTTTCTTAAATTTTTAAATTCTATTTTATTTAAAAAATAATTATTGTTTTCACATAATGTTTCATAATTCGTTGTAAGTTCATCGTACATTAAACTGTAGTTGATTTTAGTTATAAAATTATTATAATCAATTTTGCTGTTTTTAATTTTCTTTGTTTCTGGATAATATCCTATATTGTTATTTTCAACATAAAATCTATTATATAAAGTGACTATTTCTATTTTATGTAAATCATCTTCTTTTGTAAAAAAGTTTGTTACTGGTTCATAATCGCTATAAAAAGTTTGGGCATATGTATTTGTTGATAGTAATGTAAAAAATAGTATTGTTATTAAGAATAGCATTTTATCTCCTCCTAATGTTTATGTAGCATATAGATATGCGCTATCCTTTACTTTTTGTTCAATATATTGTATAATTTTTTTAGCGAAGAACTTGTTTTTTTATTATTAAGGAGGAATTTTATGAAAAATAATGAGACAATTACGTCCGTTTACGCTTTAGGTGGATTGGGCGAAGTTGGAAAAAACATGTATTGTATTGAACATAAAAATGAAATAATAATTATTGATGCTGGGGTAATGTTTCCAGAGGATGATTTACTTGGTGTAGATTATGTAATCCAAGATATTAGTTATTTAAAGCAAAATGAGTCTAAAATTAAAGGTTTATTTATTACTCATGGACATGAAGATCATATTGGAGGAATTACTTTTTTATTACAAAGTATTTCTCTTCCTAATATTTATGCTCCACAGATTGCAGCTGATCTAATCTATAAAAAGTTAGAAGATAAGAATATTAAGTATGATAATATGAAAATTATTAATAAAGATTCTTATGTTAAATTTCAAAATATGAGTGTAGAATTCATTCAAACAACTCACTCAATTCCTGATAGTTATGGTATTGTTGTTCATACACCACATGGTGTAATTGTTTCTACAGGAGATTTCAAATTTGATTTGACTCCTATTGGACCAATGGCTGATATTCATAAAATGGCTAGATTGGGTGAAAAAGGCGTTAAATTATTACTAAGTGATAGTACTAATGCTTTAAGTGAAGGATATTCTAAAAGTGAAAGTTCTGTTGATGAGGCGTTAAGTGACATATTTGCAAGAACAAATTCTCGTATCATTCTTGCTACGTTTGCATCTAACATTTACAGAATTAAACATATAATAGAAACTTGTAGAAAAAATAATAGAAAAATTATTACTTTTGGAAGAAGCATGGAAAATGCTAAAGAAATAGCTTTAAAAAATAATTTAATTTCTGATAAATCAATATTTATAGAACCAAATGAAGCAAAAAGTTTAAAGAAAAATCAAATTTGTATTTTATGTACTGGAAGTCAAGGTGAACCTTTAGCAGCGCTTTCAAGAATTGCAAATGGTACTCACAAACAAATTCAACTTATACCAGATGATGTTGTTGTTTTTTCTTCAAGTCCTATTCCAGGTAATCGTGCGAGCATTAATAGAATAATTAATAAATTATATTTAAAAGGTGTTCGTGTATATACAAATACCGAGTTGAGTGATATTCATACATCTGGTCATGCTAAGGCTGATGAACTTAGATGGATGCTTAGAATTATTAAACCAGAATACTTTATGCCTATGCATGGAGAATATAGAATGTTAAAACAACATGGAGATATTGCTCAATCTGTTGATATTAAACCAGAAAATATATTTATTTTGGAAAATGGTCAAACATTAGAGCTTAGTGATAATGGTGTTAAAATTGGTAAAAGAATTCAGGCTGGAGACATTTATGTTGATGGCTCTAGAATTGGAGATGTAGGATCTGTTGTTATTAAAGAAAGAAATTTAATGAGTAAAGATGGAATTTTAGTTACTATTATTAATGTTAACCCTATCACTAGAGAATTATTAATTAAACCTAATATTACTACTAGAGGCTTTATTATGGTTAATGAAAATGGTGAATTAATCCATGAAATAGAAAAGAAAGTTTCTGAAATAGTAAAAAAATGTTTACTAAAAAGTTATAATTATATTGATTTAAAAAATCAAATTATCTTAGAATTAAATCCTTTTATTAGTGAAATAACAGGAAGAAGGCCAATTATTTTACCAGTTATAATGGAAGTTAATAACATGTAACCATATTAAAAAATCAATCATTTAATATTTTGGAGGATATTGTATGATTGATTTTTTTTATAGTTTAAGTGCCCAAGAGCAAGCTTTTATTGCTTGTATATTTACTTTTTTAGTAACAAGTCTTGGTTCAGCAAGTGTATTTTTATTTAAGAAAAGTAATGCTGATGTTATGGACGCTTTTTTAGGGATTTCAGCTGGTGTTATGATTGCTGCTAGCTTCTTTTCTCTTTTAAATCCGGCTTTTTCAATGGCCGATAATTTAAATATGAATTCTATTATAGTAGTTACTTCTGGTTTTTTGTTAGGGGCTATTTTCCTATTTATTTGTGATAAATTATTTGAATTTAAAATGAAAAAGGAACTAGTTGCCAAAAAAAGAATATCTCTTTTAATTTTTTCTATCATAATTCATAATATACCAGAAGGGATGGCAGTTGGAGTTGCTTTTGGGTCAGTTGGTTATAATCTTAGTGGTGCAACAATTTTAAGTGCAATTACATTAGCAATTGGAATAGGAATTCAAAATTTTCCAGAAGGAGCTGCTATTTCACTTCCTTTAAGGCGTGAAGGTGTCTCAAGATTTAAAGCTTTTATAATTGGAGCTCTTTCAGGTGCAGTTGAACCAATTGCAGCATTTATTGGAGCTTTAATGGTACTAAAAATGAAAATCGTATTGCCTTACCTGCTTTCAATAGCTGCTGGTGCAATGTTATACGTTGTCATAGAAGAAATTATACCAGAAAGCCAATTAAATAAAAATAAAGGTTTAATTGCGTTATTAACATTAGTTGGTTTTTCAATTATGATGATTTTGGATGTAAGTTTAGGATAAAAAAACTTTAGAAATATATCTAAAGTTAATCAAGATCATGCCTTGATAAAATTTCGGCTGGTCTTTTTTTGACGACTCTATGAACTGGAAGTAATCCGATAAGTAAATTAAATAAATACACAAAAATTATTGATACAAGCACTATCGGAATATTTATTAAAAATAATGGGGAGAAATATTTTATTTTTGAAATATTATACAATATGTATGCCATTAGTACTAATCCTGGAATACTTGCTAAAGTTGTAATAGCAAATATTTCTCCAAAAAACATTTTGTAAATATCCTTTTTCTTAACACCTATTGCCCTATATATTCCTATTTCTTTTATTCTTGATAAGAATGATGATCTAATCATCAAAAAGATTTCAACTAATGAAATAAGTAAAATAATACCTGACACAATTAGTGTACTTTTAACATTATCATGTATTGTTTTTTTATAATCTACTTTGCTACTTTCATAAGAATCTTTAATGTTTAAATTTAAATTTTGAAAGTCATTTAAAGCTTTTTCTCTATCTTTAGGATATACCATAAAATCTGAACTTTCAGTTATTAATTTATATTTTATAGTATTATTATTTACTAAAAAGAAGCTATAATCATATTCACTTGTATAATATCCAACAACGGTTAATTTTTTATCATTAATTTTTTGATTAATAGTTTTATTAAGTGGCATTAAATCTTTATTAGTTATATTTACAATTGTCTCATAATCGTTTTCTGGTAATCGGCCTTCTTTTAAAGTGATTTTATCTTGCACTAAGTTATAGTCTAATAATTGATTGTTACTTTCTTCAATATAGTTGTCATTTGTTTGATTAGCAAGTATATTTACAAACATATTTTTTGCAGCATATATTGATGGACTATTTGTGTCTGAAATCCCCACTATTTTAAAATTGTCAACATTAGTAATTGTTAATTCTCTTTCTAAAAAATCTTCGTCTTTAGTGATTCCTATCATCTGAAATTTTTCTTCTTTAGATAAATATCTTTTTAGTAACTGTTTATCTACTACTATTTCTTTATCATTTTCTGGCATTCTTCCTAAAATTAGGGTATTTTTTTCTAGAGTATTAATATCTGTTAATGATCCAGCAATAGAAATTTGAAGATCTTTAGTTTGATAGTATTCTTTAAATCTTAATTTAAAATTAACTAAAGAATTTGTTGGTATCATATAAAGAATGTTGGCATTTTGTTCGTATGATATATAATTATCTATTTTTATCTTTTTTGTGTTTACTAATAAATAATTTTTATTGTATACTACAAAATCTTCATCTTTAATATTAAAGGTCGCTGATGTGGTACTAACAGAGTACATTATAAAAATTGCTGAAACGAAAAAACCAATTAACAATATTTTTTTTAATATTGGATAATCAAAAACTCTTTTAAAGCCTTTTATAATAAGCGTTAAAGGATTTAGAATAGATGAATATCTCTTCTTAATATTTTTATCGATTATTTTATCAAAATCAAAAGTATATTTATCAATATCGTTTTTATGAATTTTTTTATAGTGCTCATTTACAAACTCTATGCTAGAGTTTTCGTCTACTACTTGAATGGCTTCATTAGTTTTGCTATTTATATAAATATTACCATTTTTTAAAACAATATCTAATTTTAGTTTTTCTTTTTTATCACTATATATTTCTATATTTACATTATCGTCTTTTATCGTTTTAAAGTTTTCAAAATCTTTCAAATAAAAGCGATTATCAATGGCATAATCTAAATCATCTACGTGGTCATTTTCATAATCTTTTATAACTTTACCATCTTGAATTTCAATAATTCTGCTTGCATAAAATTTGGCAAGAGCTTCTTCATGGGTAACTAAAATTATAAGTTTTTCTTTAGAAATTGCTTTTATTATATTCATTACTTCCAAAGAATTTTTACTGTCTAAATTCCCTGTTGGTTCATCGGCTAAAATGATTTCAGGATCTTTAACGATAGCGCGAGCTATTCCTACTCTTTGTCTTTCGCCTCCAGATAGCATTCCAGCAGGTCTATACTTATACCTTAACATTCCCACTCTATCTAAAACGTATTCTACTCTATTTTTTATTTCTTGCTTATCTTTTATTCCTAACATTTTTAAAACTAGTGCTACATTGTCATAAACACTGATATTATCTATAAGTTTATAATCTTGAAAAATATAACCTACATTTAGATTACGAATTTTATCAACTTTGTAAGCAAATCTTGAACTTATTTTTTTATCATTAATGTAAATACTTCCCTTTTTTATCTTATCTAATCCACCTATTGCATTTAGTAGTGTAGTTTTACCACATCCAGATGGTCCTAGTAAAGCAACAAGTCCTGTGTCCTGAAACTCTAAAGAAGTATTATTAATTACATGTATTTGATTTTTTCTATTTTTATTAAAGTATTTGTTAACATTATTTAAAGTAATCATTTATACTTCCTCCTTCATTGAACTAATTGCACTTTTTTTGAAGAGTTTTTTAGCAAATTTTTGGCTAATTAAATATGACATTACAGTTAGTATTAAATATAATATAATAAAATCTCTTATGGTTAAATAGTTAGTTGCTGTGTCTAAAAATTTTAAATTAAATACTTTCTCGTGGTTTAGCAATAATGCTATTAAGTATAAAAAGTATGATAAATTACTTATTGTTAACAGTTCAATAATTAGCAATTGCTTACATATTTTTTTTGTTGCTCCTAGCATTCTTATAGTTGAAAAATAAACATTTCGAGATTTTAAAATAATACTAATTACAAAGTATGATATAAAGAATAAGGCTATTACAAGAATTGCAGTTACAATTGCTCTAAGAATTTTAATAATTTCCGCACTTCCATCTTGCACAAGTGTATTTTTTATTGCAAGTGTTTTAATTCCGGATTTATTTAACTTTTCTACTGTTTCATCTAATTTTTTAGCATCCTTTATAAATACACTACTTTGATAACTATTTTTATTAAATAAATTATTGTAGTCTATTGTGTTAATAAATACTGTTCCATTTGCTGAGTCATAATTGTTTAATTCTAATAAATTTTTGTAAGTATATTTAGTATACATTTTATCAACAGATAATTCTAAATTTTCGGTGTAATACAAGTTTTCTACTTTAATACCCATTATTTTATTTATACAATTTTGATATGGACATAAATAACTTAGGTCATAACTAATATAAGCTTTTCCTGTAGAAACTTTATCACTTGGACTTATTTGTAAATTATTATCATAAAGATTGTAATATTTATCCATAAAATGGAATGTTAGATTACTTGATTCTTGGTTAATTTGAAATGAAATTTTATCTAATATAGTATTACTTAAGTAAATTTTATTATTAAAATTTCCAGTATTTTCAATATATTTGATTCCTACGATCGTTAAAGCATCTTCTTCATTAATTTTTCCATTATATACATTTTGTAAATAAAGTTTTTTATTTAAAATTTCTTCTTCTAAATTTTTTAAGTAATTATCTTCCTCAATTATAATTTCATTATCGTTTTCTGGCATTCTTCCAACATCAATTTTTCCTCTAAAATTTTCAATATTTTCACTAATTCCATCTAACCATAGAGTTTCATTGTTTGTTAAATTGATTGAATTATCAACTAGCAAATCATTTTTAATTACGTAGTCAACATTTTCCATTGCCATTATTTTATTATAGTCTTCATCAGTAAAACTAGTTTTATCTAATTTTTTTATGATTATTCTTTTATCACTTGTGTTATTAAAAATATAATTAGAGCCAAATTTTTCGGCTACATATTCTTGGTCTTTAAAAAATGCATATTCTCCTATAATTGCTACAGTAATAAACAAATAAATAAAAAATAATAGTAAAAATTTTGGAATTATATTAAAGGTATTTCTTACTGCTAATCTTATTTTGTTTAAGTTAGTTATATTTTGATATGTTAAATTTTTTGGTTTCTTTTCTTCCTTTATTTCTTTTATTTTTTTATCTTCTAGTACCTTACCATCGTGCATTTTTATTTTTCTTGTAATATATTTTTCAACTTGTTCATAGTTATGAGTCACTATAATTACTAATTTATCTTTGGCAACTTCACTTAGTAATTTTATAATTTCTTCACTAGCTTTTGAATCTAAATTACCAGTAGGTTCATCAGCAATTATTATTGGTGTCTCTTTGGCTAAAGCTCTAGCAATTGCTACTCTTTGTTTTTGTCCTCCTGAAAGTTTAGAGACTTTAGTATTTCTAAATTTATATAATCCAACTTTTTTTATCAAAGTTAAAACTTTATTTTTTATATTTTTTTTCTTAGCACCATTTAATAATAAAACTAATTCTACATTTTGATAAACAGTATAGCTATTAACTAAATTAAAATTCTGAAATATATTACCTATATATTTACGCCTGTAATCTTCAAAATCTTTTTCCGTATAATGGCTTGTTTCGTTGCCATTAATATACATTTCTCCTTCTTCATAAGTATCCAAGCCACTTATTACATTTAATAATGTGGATTTCCCACTTCCAGATTCTCCAGTGATTGCTACAAATTCTCCTAAGTTAAATTCAAGATTAATTTTACTAAACCCACTAGCAATTACTCCTTTACTATAGTAGAATTTAGAAACTTTTTTTAGTGTTATCATAAATATTCCTTTCTATTTTATATAATCATACCTTATATATTTTTTCTTAATATTATTCCATACTCTTGAAATTTAAGTTGTTTATAAAAGTTTCTAGCTCCAATATTGTCTTTTATAACATTTAAATTTAAATATTTTATATTTTTTGATTTAAGTTCTTTTTCAATTAGACCTATCAAGTTTTTTCCAACATCGTTGTTTCTATATTCTGGTAAAACGTAGATACTATCTAACAAAGCTTCTCTTTCTTTCGAAGAATTATCCCAATTTATTTTCGCATACACATAACCTATCACTTTTTCTTGATCTTGAGCAAAATATATAATGTTATTTTTATTTTTGTATATATTAATAAAGTAATCTTTAACTAAAAAATATTCATTTATATTGTCATTCCAAATTTTTTCACTTTGTATAAGCTTTGTTAACAAAAAATCACATTGATTAACATATTCCTCATTTTCTAATTTTTTATATTCAATTTTCATAATACTTTCTCACCTTTTACACTTTTTTTAGAATATAATAAGTTTTTCTGTCTATTCGCTGTTCTTAATTTATTTATTAAAAATAATTTTTTTTGCAAGATTACTTAATATTTTTTCTCTCTTTTCTTCTCTAGAAGTATTAACTAACTCAAAATTATACTTTTTGCATTCTTCTTTTAAAACTTCATTTTTATCAAGAATCTCTTTTACATTTCTTTCAATATCTTCATTACTTACATAAGATGGCCAATCATAACTTTTAGAATATTTTTTCATATCTTCTCTTATATTGTCTTGATTTGCATCTAAATTGGCTAAAAAATATATTTGTACTTTTTCTTTATACTTAAAAGTATTTAATTGTTTTGGTGTAAATATATATTCATATACAGTACTTACTCCATAATTTTTAGCATCTTCTAAACTTCTTTTGACCATTTCATTTAATAATAGAATATATTTATCATCATTGTGATCTTGTAATATATTAAACGACTCTTCCAACGCATCTAATAGCATATCAAAATTATAATAATTATAATTATACTCGTTATGTAAAATTTGCGTTATTGTGGTTTTTCCAGCTCTTTTATTTCCTGCTATTATTACTACTTTACCTTTCATATTTTATTTCCTTTTCATAATACAAATTGTTTCTACGTGATAAGTTTCTGGAAACATATCTAATACATATATTTCATTAATAGTGTATTTTAAACAGATTTTTTCAAGGTCTCTTCCTAAAGTTACTGGATCACACGATATATATATAATATTATCAGCATTAATATCCATTATTTCATCTATGTTTGCAAGTCCTTTTCTAGGAGGATCTAAAATTATGGTATCAATATGTTCTTTAATTTTTTGTAAGTTTTTTTCAACTTCGCCAACTAGATAGATAGCATTATTAATATCATTATTTTCTGCATTTAATTTGGCATCTTTTACAGCATTTTCAATTAATTCAATACCATATATTTTTTTTACTGAATCACTTATTGCTAAACCAAGTGAACCTACGCCACAGTATAAATCAAGTACATTTGATCCCAAGTTTTGAGAATTTAAAATATCAAATATTTGAGAACATATATAATCATTTATTTGGAAAAAGGAATCATAGCTTATCTTGTAGGTTCTATTATTAATATTGTGATAAAAATAGTTATTTCCTTTTATTACTTTATTATTTACAACTATTCCTACTACATTTTCTTGTAATAAATCATAATTTATATTGTAATTATCACTAGTTTTTATACTAATTAATATTTCATTTTTATCGTTTGTTCTTAGTACAATTTCACCATTTTTTATTTTAAATATCTCTTGATTTTCAATTATATCGTTTATACTTTTTTTGGCTAATAGGCATTTTTTTATTGGTACAAAATCATGAGATTCACTATTATAATATCCCCACTTATAATTATTAATTTTTAAAGTAATTTTATTTCTGTAATAGTACTGTTTGTTAGATGCTATGACTTGAGGATTTATTTTACAGTTAAGATTTCTTTTTAAAATATTTGTGACTTTTTCTTTTTTATATAATAGTGCCTCTTCATACTTAATATGTCCTAAGGAACATCCTCCGCATGCTTTACTATAAGGACATTCAGATTTAATTCTAGATTTAGAAGGAGTTAAAATCTCTTTTATTTCTGCATTAATATATTTCTTTTTTTCTTCTTTTATATTAATTTCAGCTAATTCGTCTGGTAAAGCTGATTTTATAAAACATACTTTGTTATCTATATGAGCTATTCCGTTGCCAAAATTATCTAATTTTTCTACTTTTACTTTCATATTATCTTTTGTATTCATATAGTTTTTTTACTTCTTTGATAGATAATTTTCTATATTCTCCACTTTTTAAATTATCCAACGTTAAAAAACCATATTGAGTTCTAGTTAATTTATCTACTAGGTAACCTATAGATTCAAAAAGTCTTTTTATAATATGGTTTCTTCCTTCTGTAATAGTAATTTCTATCATTGAAGTATCCTTTTTCAAATCATTATTTTTAATTCTTACTTTAGTTGGTAAACATTTTATTCCATCAATTAAAACACCTTTTTTTAGTTTTTCTAAATCTTCTTTTTGCATAAATTTATTTAGTTTTGCTAAATAGGTTTTTTCAACATGACTTTTGGGATGCATTAAAACATTAGCAAGTTCTCCATCGTTTGTTAATAGAATTATTCCAGTTGTATCATAATCTAATCTACCTATTGGATAAATTCGTTTATCAGTTTTTATTAAATCTCTTACTGTTTTTCTATCTAAATCATCTTTTACTGATGAAATTATACTTCTTGGTTTATTTAATAAATAGTATTCTTTTTCTTCTTTTAATAAGTGAATACCATCAATAACAATATCATCGTTTCCACTGACTTTTGTTCCAAGTTCTGTTACAATTTCACCATTTACATAGACTTTTCCTGATTTGATTAACTCTTCTGCTTTTCTTCTTGAAGTATACCCAGTATTAGCAATTACTTTTTGTAAACGTTCCATTTAAATCACCTATTTTTATTTTAGCAGACCTTTGATTTAAAGTCTATTTTTTTAAATAAAAATATAGGTATAATACTATATTCCAAAAAATAAATATACTAATATAAAACTTAGAGTTATTCCTATTAGATCAGCAAATAATCCTACTTTTAAAGCATACTTTATTTTGGTAACACCAATACTTCCAAAATATAAAGTAATTACATAAAAAGTAGTATCAGTACTTCCCTGAATTGTTGATGCCACTCTACCAACAAAAGAATCTGGCCCAAAGTTTCCTAATATGTCATTTAAAAGGGCTAATGAGGCAGTTCCAGATATTGGTCTTAAAAAAGCCATTGGTAAAATATCAATTGGTAAGTTGACTTTAGAAAGAATATTCGTTAGTGGAGAGAAAATAAAATTTATTAATCCACTATCTACAATTAAATTAACAGCAAATATCATTCCACATAAGAAAGGAAATACTTTTAATGATGTTTTTAAACCATTCATTGCTCCAATGCAAAAGGTATCATAAATATCAACTTTCTTTTTAAATCCATAAATTATAATTACAATTACTAGGAAGGGTAAAACAAAAAGACTAATTTTTCCCATGATTTTTTCTCCTTATAATATAGTCTAAAATTAATCCACAAGTACATGATATGAAGGTTGCTAAAATACAGGTAATAATTATTTCATTAGGATTTGCTGATTTATGGAATGATCTTAAAGCAATTATTGTTGTTGGAATTATGGTTACGCCACCTGTGTTAAGTACTAAAAATGTTATCATAGCTTCACTTGCGGTATCTTTTTTAGGATTTATTTTTTGTAATTCTTCCATTGCTTTTAGTCCAAAAGGTGTTGCTGCAGAACCTAATCCGGCCATATTCACTGCAACGTTACTAGCAATGTAACCTAATGCTTTATTATCTTTAGGTATTGAAGGAAAAAGAATTCTCAATATATTTGATAATTTCTTAGAAATAAGATTTAAAAGGCCACTTTTTTCTGCTATTTCCATTAATCCCATCCAAATTACTAAAACAGGAATCATTTCCATAATAATTTCTATTGAAGTTTTTCCACTATTTATTAAGATATCATTTATTGTTTTTACATTACCACTTAATATTCCATAAATAATCCCAATTACAATAAATAGGCCCCAAATAATATTAACCATTTTTATTATCCTCTTTGAATAGTTTTTGGTACCATTTTAACTTTTTCTTTTGTTGATTATTTTTTAGATATATAGGTTCCTTATGATATGTTTTTTCATCTAACTTTACGATATATTCTCCAACTTTTTTATTTACAGAGTTCTCATACATAATAATATCAGTTTTTATTTTTAAATATTCTTCTTTTGTTAGGGTCATATAAAAGTTATTTTTTATATAATATTTTTTATTATTCATTATAGTTTTTTTGGTATTTAAAATCTGGTATTTTTTATAATTTTTAAATATTTCTTCATAATATTTTTGATGATTAGCAAAATCATTGGGGTCGTTTAAAGTTACTACGGTTATATTCATATTATCTTTACTAGCAGTCGTAACTAGAGTTCTCCTAGCTTTTTTAGTAAATCCAGTTTTTCCTCCTGTGCAGTATTTATATTCATTTAGTAATCTATTTTTGTTATGCCATATGTAAGTCTTTTTATCAGTTTTTACTGTATATTTTGAAGTTTTAACAATTGCTTTATATGTTTTGTTTTTCATAGCATAACTTGATAGTATAGCCATATCATAACTAGTTGAAATGTTTCCTTCTCCGAATTCATTTTCTAAACCATGAGAGTTTATAAATGTAGTATTTTTCATACCAATGGAATTTGCTAATTCATTCATATTTAAAACAAATCCTTCCATAGAACCAGAAACATTGTATGCAAGTTCTATAGCAGCATCATTTCCACTTCTTAACATAAGGCCGTATAATAAATCTTTAATTTTTATATGTTCTCCTATCTCAATATAAATTCCACTTCCATAACTTTTTAAAACTTCATCTTTTACTGTGATTGTTTTATTTATATCACTAACATTATTTAAGGTTACTAAAGCTGTCATTATTTTAGTGGTACTAGCAATTAATTTTTTTTCTTCTTGATTTTGGTTTAAGAGTACTCTATTTGTATCCATATCCATAACTGTATAGCTTGTTCCAGCTTTTACAGTTATTGGAATTATTATAAGGATTAAAAGAAATATTTTTTTCATTGTATCACCTAAAAAATAGTATGAAAAAAAGGACTTTTTTAGTCCTATTTAAAATTTAAGAGATGTTGTATTAAGAGATTAAATTTATCCATATTTAGAAATATTATATATAAACTTGTTATGAGAAAAGGCCCAAAAGGAACCATATTACTTTTTTTAAATGATATATATATGGCATAAGGAAATGCTAGAAATGAAGCGAATATTATATAAAGTATTCCTAACTTGCCACCTAAAATTATGCCTGCTAAAAAGGATAATTTTATATCTCCGCCACCTAAAGCTTCTTGTTTAAAGACAATAAATCCAAATATTCTTAAAGAGTATGCAAATAAAAAAGCAGATGTTCCACCAACAATTATATTTAACATACATGATGGTCCTTCAAAAATAAACCTTATTATAATTATTAAAATTGTCGCAGCAATTAATGGTTCATCATCAATAATATAATATTTAGTGTCGCTTACAAATATTATTGATAAAAGGCTAGAAATTACTAAAGAGATATAAAATGGTTCAGTAAAATCAAATAATAAATAATTTAATAAAAACATTATTCCTGTTAGTAATTCTATTAGGGGATACATTAGACTTATTGGTTCTTTACAATTTTTGCATTTTCCTTTTAAAAACAGATAACTAAGTACTGGAATATTTTCGTACCATTTTAATTGGTGATTACATTCTGGGCAATGACTTCTTGGGGTTATTAATGATTGTTTTTTTGGTAATCTTAAACCAACAACATTATAAAAAGATCCCATTATCAAACCTAGAATGAAAATAAAAATTGAGTATAATGCTTTCATATTTTTCCCTTCTATGATATTTGTGAATATAAACTAAACATTGGAATAATAATAGCTAATACTACTCCTCCAACTACAATTGCTAGTAGTACTATTATAGCAGGTTCAATAAATGATTTAAGAGTTGATATTACCGCCCTGTGTTCTTCTTGATAGTATGTACTTACTTTACTCATCATACTTGCAAGTTCTCCTGTTGATTCTCCTGTTACTATCATGAAATAAGCAACATCAGGAATGGCCCAATGATCTTTAAATGAGTCTGATATTTTGTCGCCTCTTGCTATATTAGTAATTGTGTTTATCATAATTTTTTTGTATACTTCATTATTGGTTATTTTAGATAAAATATCCATACTTTCCGTAATAAATACGTTATTTTTTAATAAAGATGCAAAAGTTTTGGTAAATATGGTTAATTCTTTATAAATTATAACTTTACCAATAATTGGTAATTTCATAGCAAATATTTGGAAGGCTTCTCTAAAAGCTTTGATTTTTCGATACATTAAAATAATTGCAAGAATTATTAATAATATCATTAATAGTATTATAAAAATATTATTTTTTAAAAATTGACTAGCTGCTAAGACAAAGGCTGTAAAACCATTTATCACAACACCTGCTGATGAGTATATTCCTTCAAATTGAGGAACAATGTAAAGTAACATAAATGAAACAACAGCGACTGCTATTATTAAAATTACTGATGGATACGTTAGAGCACTAATCATTTGTTTTCTAGTTTGTTCAGTTTCAGTATAGTATTCTGCCATGTCATCTAATGTTTGTTCTAATTCTCCGGTTGCTTCCGCAGCTTTAATCATATTTACTAATAATGGAGGAAAAGTATTATTTTGTTTATCTAAAGCGTCTGAAAAACTTTCTCCTAAGGTTAAATTATAAATTATTGAATCAAAAATTCTTTTCTTATTTATATCATTTTTACCCATTTGTTTACTTAAGATTTTCATAGAATCTGTTAGAGTTATTCCACTTTTTAAATAAGTTGATAATTGGGTTAACCAAAATATTAAATCTTTTGTAGACATTTTTTTGGTTAAAAACTGTTGATTTCCGTACATAAATTCTATTAATTTATTGGTTTCTATTTTATATACGTTATAGTTTTCTCCTTCTAAATAGTTAAATACTTCAGTTTTAGAATATGCAGAAAAAATTCCTGTAACTTTTTTACCATCAGAGTTTCTTGCTGTATATTTAAATGTTATTGGTTTTTCGCTTCTAATATTTTCTGTTTTGTCAAGTTCACTTAATAGTTGTTGTTTTTCTAATTCTAATTTAGCATTTAACTTTTTTGCATTTTCTTGTTTTTTTGCTTTTTCGATTTTAGCTAATTCTTTATCTCTTTTTGCATTTGCATGCATTTTTTCATCAATATTTAAATTAACTGTTTCTTTTATTTCAGCAATATCTTTTTCTTTTTTGCTATTTTTATAAATATTATAAAGTGAAGATGATAAAACATTATATAAAAGTATAAAGGGATATATTAAACCGTACATAGAATAATATACTCCTAAAGAAACGTACATAAAAAATATTAGTATTGGTTTAAATGGCAATAATATGTAGTATAGTGGCAATAATAATTTGTTTTGTTTTAATTTATTCATTACCACAACCTCTTTTCATCTATTATATTTGGATTATATCATAATTTATTTATTTGTTAAACAATTTTAGTTCAAATCATATAATAATCTTAGGTGATTATATGAATTCATCTTTTACAAATTTTGCTAATATTTTAACAGGTCTAAGTAAGGTTTTACGAGTTGCTAACCAGGTTGTTCCTATATACAAAGAGGTTAAACCTATGGTAGGAAACTTTAGGAATTTATCTAAGATTGTCAAAGAATTTAATAAGAGTTCTACTAAATCAAAATCTAATTCTAATACTAAAGTTTTATCTCAAAAAAAAGAACTGAATAATAATCCAGTATTCTTTCAATAATTATTTAAATATTAAAAATAATAAAAATGCTATAAATATTATTAAAACTATTAATCCATTTATTGATTCACTTTTTTCTGTTTTTCTTTCAATACCTACTGCAGTTGCAGCAAATAATCCGCCTACTAGTCCACCCAAGTGAGCTCCTAAGGATATATTACTCACTAAGAAACTTAAGAAAATGTTTAAAATTAAGACTGGTATTATTTGAGTTTTTAAAGCACTTCCTAAATAAATTCTAAAGTGATAACCAAAGTATAACATTCCTCCTAAAAGACCGAATATAGCTCCACTTGCTCCTACACACCAAGCACTGCTCGTAACACATGCTAGTAGATTTCCTGTAATCATACTTACAAAGTAAATGAATAAATATTTTTTCTTTCCGATAAAAGATTCTAACTGAGTTCCGATTACGGCAAGAGAATACATATTGCATATTAAGTGAGCAGTATCAGCATGGAGAAATGCTCCTGTAATCAGTCTATATAACTCAAAGTTTCTTAAACGATTAATTTGAACTGCAAATAAAGTATACATATCAAATAAACCAGAAATTTCTCCAATTAAACATAATATAAACATTATTACATTTATGGCAATTAATGTATAAGTTACTATTGGAGTCTTTTTTAGAAAAACTTTTTCATAATAATTATTGTTTTCTTCTGTTTTTTTATTGATATCATTAGTTACATTTATAAAGAAATCCAAGTCTTGTCCTTCAACTTCATCATCAACTAATTGAGGATACATACTGAGAATTCCTAATTCATCATTGAAGTTATCATAATTATTTATTATTAGAGTATCTATATGCTTATCATTATTTAAATTAACATCTTCATTTACATCTAATAAAATATTTAATACTGGTAGAGAAAAACTAATTGTTTTTCTTTTTATTTGTTTTACTACACTTTTTATTTTTAATAAATCAAAATTTAATTGTTCATTATTATGAATATAATTAGAATTTATTCTAATTATTTTATAAGTACTATTTAAATTTTCTAACCAAATTTCATTTTTTACGCCATTTACTAAGATTGGAGCATAATTTTCTTTAGTTACAAAATAGTGAACTAATTGCATAATAATTCTGTCTTTTTCTTTAAATTCTATTGTTTCGTTCATAAAATAATTCACCTATTCATATTTTATAACAAAGTGTATTGATAGTAAAGGGTGATTTTATGAATATAGTTTTCGCTTTTTTAGTGTATCTAGTACCATTTGTTATAAAAAAAGATTATGCTTTTTTTAATACTTTAAATCTTAATTATTATTTACCATTTAAAGTTTTTTATGTTGTGGGATTTTTAGATGTTTTGTTTATTAGTATACTTATAACTAGACTTATTAATAAATTAAAATTTGATAATTCTTTTTTATTTAATTTTTCTTTATTGTGGATTTTCAGAATATTTTGTTCAATATATTTCAATTTTTTTAATAGCATAATTTTTAGTTTAATATTTATAGTTTTGGACTTATTGAATCTAGTATATATTTTTTATAAAATTAAAAAAATAAATATTACATATTGTAAATATTTATTTTTAGGCTTTTTTATTGATGTTTATCTGATATTTTTATTCGTCCAAAGTTTTTAAAAAGTCACTAAAGTATGTTGGTAAGTCACATTCAAAATGCATTGGAATTTTCTTAATAGGATGAATAAAATCAATAGTTTTAGAGTGAAGAAATTGTCCAAATGGTGTTGTTTTATCGTTTGTATATACAGGATCATTGTATATAGGATGATTTATATATTTAGCATGAACTCTAATTTGGTGTGTTCTTCCTGTTTCTAATATACAAGAAACTAGTGTATATTTTTTATATCTTTTTAAAACTTTCATATGAGTTATGGCATTTTTAGAATTTATTGGAGTAACTATCATTTTTTTTCTGTCAGTTTGGTCTCTTCCTATCGGGGCATCTATAGTGTTAGAATTCTCATTAAGTACGCCTTTTAATAAAGCAATATATTCTCTTTTTACTTTTTTATTTTTAAAATCTTCTGCTAATATTTCATGAGCTTTATTGTTTTTGGCAACTAACATTAATCCGCTTGTATCTTTATCAATTCTATGAACTATACCCGGTCTTATTTCACCGTTTATATCACTAAGTTTATTTGTATGAAACATTAAAGCATTAACTAATGTATGATTTTTGTTACCATTTCCAGGATGAACTACCATTCCACTTGGTTTATTAACTACAATAATATCATCGTCTTCATATACTATATCTAGTTTTATATCTTCTGGTTCTATATCAGATTCAACCTTAAAGGTTTCATCTATTTCAATTACATCATTAAGTTTTGTTATATAATTAACTTTTATTTCTTCCCCATTTACTAATATAAATCCAGACTTTATCATTTTAGCAATTAAGCTTCTTGACATATCAGTATTTTTACTTAAATATTTATCTATTCTTTCTTTTTCTGTTACTACTACTTCCATTTTTGTCTTCTCCTTTTATAATTGAAATTATTAATAAAATCACACCTATAACTATAAAACTGTCTGCTAAATTAAATATTGGAAAATCGTAATTAAATATTTTAAAATCTAAAAAATCTCTTACATATCCTAAAAATAGTCTATCTGATAAGTTTCCTAATATACCAGCGGTTAAGATACTAAATGCAATATTATTCCTAGTATTTTTTTTAAAGTTATAACTAAATCTATAAATAATTATTAAAGCAATAATACTTAGTATTACTAATAATATGGTATTATTTTGAAACATTCCCCACGCTGCTCCATAATTATTGTAATAAGTTATTTTAAAGAAGTTTTTTATAATAGTTATAGAATCAAATACTTTTAAATAACTTGTAATTATTACTTTAGATATCTGGTCACATATGAATGCTGTTATCATTAATATTAATTGTTTTCTGTTCACTTTTGCACCTCTAGTTAATTATAAACTATTTAGTTTAAATCAACAAGTATTACATCTTTACCTATTTTTACAATTTGTTTAAACGTGAATGAGGTTTCTTTGTTATAAACATTGAGTTTAAAAAATTGTTTGGGTTCTGCAATGATATAACTTATTATTCCTTCATTTGTTACTTCTAAGTCAATTATTCTACCTATATTTTTTCCATCTTTCACATTAATAATATCTTTATCTTGCAACTCACTCATTTTCATAAACTCCACCAATTAATTATATGTTATTTAATTAATCTTTTTACATTGTTGATAGCACTTTTTTCTATTCTACTAACTTGAGCTTGGCTAACTCCTAGTTCTTCGGCTATTTCTGTTTGAGTTTTTCCTACAATGTATCTATCTGTTAAAATACTTCTTTCTCTTTCTTTTATTTTAAATAGAGCTTTTCTTAAACTTATTAACATATCTCTATCTGTATTGGCATTTTTGATATCAGCAATTTGATCTAATAAATAAATGGTATCTCCTCCATCGTTAAATATTGGTTCAAAAATACTCATAGGTTCTTTTAAACTATCCATAGCATTAGATAAATCATATTCTGATATTTCTAAATGTTTGCATATTTCATCATTTGTAGGTTCACATCCATTTAAGGCAGTGTATTCATCTTTGAATTTTAATATTTTATAAGAGTTATCTCTTACACTTCTTGTGATACGTATCACCGAAGAATCTCTAATAAATCTTTTAACTTCTCCTAGAATTAAAGGAACTGCATATGTGGAAAACATAACTCCGATACTAGTATCAAAATTATCTACTGCTTTTATAAGGCCTATACAGCCTATTTGAAATAAATCATTCATATCATATTTTCCATTATTATATTTTTTTATAATACTTAAAACTAATTTCAAATTACCATTTATTAATTCTTCTTTAGCCTCTAAATCTCCTTTGTGATATTTTTCAAATAATACTTGCATTTCATTATTTTTTAATACTTTTAAATTATTGGTATTTATTCCTGTTATGTCCACTTTATATTTACTCATAATAAAACTCCTTTCCCTTATATAATTGGAGATTAGGAGTTTTTTTATTCAATTTTTATTATTTAGTTATTTTTTCAATTTTTTTAAAGAATTCTTCTTTACCATTCATTAAATGAGAAATAGATTCTTCGTTATTTAAAGTATTTATTATTTCTGCAATTTTCTTTGAACAGTTAACTTCATGATACCATTCTTTATTTTTAATTTCATTTTTAACATAAGTTAAATTAGTTGTATATAGTTTATCATATAAACCATCGTTAAAGGCTTTTTCAAACTTTTCTATTCCTTCTGTAAATAGAGCGAATGTAGCACTTAAATATACGTGATGTGCTCCTTTTTCTTTTAACTCTTTTGCTACTTCTAACATTGATCCACCTGAGGCAATCATATCGTCTACAACAATTATATCTTTTCCTTTAACATCTGCTCCCATGTATGCATGTTCAATTATAGGATTTTTACCATTAACAACTTTTGACAAATCTCTTCTTTTGTAAAAAACACCTACATCACATTTTAACATTTCTGCAAAGTATCTGGCTCTTTCCATTGCTCCAAAATCTGGGCTTACAATTAATAAATTATCAAGATTGTGTTTATTATTAATTATGAAATCTTCCAAAACTATATTTGTTGGATAAAAATTTTCAAAAGCTAGTAATGGTGTTGAGTTACAAACATTAGGATCATGGACATCAAATGTTATAATTTCTTTTACTCCCATTTTCAAAAGTTCTTGTAGCCCATAAGCACAGTCTAGAGATTCCCTACCTTTTTTGCGATGTTGACGTGATTCATAAAGTAATGGCATTACTAAAGTAATTTTTTTTGCATGGCCACACATTGCTAAAATTACTCTTTTTATGTCTTGGAAATGATCATCTGGTGACATGTGGTTTAAAAATCCATGCATTTCATAAGTCATATCATAATTACCGATATCTGTTAAAATGTAAATATCTTTATCTCTTACTGTTTCTAATATTTTTGCTTTTCCTTCTCCATTTGCAAATCTGTCTAGTTTTATAGGAATAATGTAATTCTCTTTATTTTTTCTAAACTTATTAAGGTAATCATTTACTTCATTTCCTATTTCTTTAATATTGTCTAAGACAATTAATCCTAAATTTTCTTTCATTTAACCTCCACATAAAAAACACTAAAGTTACCCTTAGTGTTTTTTGATTTGAAGTGATTTTTTACGAATAAATTATATTTCATAATATCACTCCTCTAAAATAATTTTAACATATTATATTTAATTATCAATAGTTTTTTATTCTTCTATATAATAATTAATTGTAGTTTTATATTCTACATTATTTTTTAAGGGTTCTAATAATCTTTAAAGTATTCCTTTCTCTTCATTAAATGTTATTGTTTTAGTTTCTCCTAAATTATTAGTTCCTGTGTAAATAAGCAGTGGTGTTGTTGACAAGTTCATTGTCTTTTAAAAAAACTAAAGAATCTTTTAAAAAATTATTATTTACATCATTCTTCATCACAAAAAACAAAGGATAGAAAAAATAACCGAATATACCTAAAACAATAAATATTCAAAATATACCCTCAAAATCAATGCTATCATCATCTGAATTTGAAAATTTTTTAAGGAGCAAGTATTGCTCTAGTTTCAAAATATTTAGGTCATTTTAAAGTTAGTATTACATTAGACTTATATACGCGTGTGTATATAAGTGAAATGGAAGATATAACCAATAAATTAAATAACTTATAAAAAGTGTGTTTGAAAGCATTAAAATACTTAAAAACCCCTATTTTACTAGAGGTTAATAATCAACTGGTGTCCCCGGGCAGATTCGAACTGCCGACCTATCGCTTAGGAGGCGATTGCTCTATCCTACTGAGCTACGAAGACATAAGTATATTTTATCATTAAATAAAAAAATGGACAATTATTTTTGTCCAAATATAATCATATTTAAAATAAATAAAGTCCATAATGTAATTTGTTGAGCAAATTTAAATTTACTAAATTCATATAGCCCTACTGCTTCATCTACATAATTAACAAGCCAACTTTCTTTATAGCTTGGTTTTTGTGGATTTAAGGGGAACATATGAGAACTTATAACGTCAGCTTCTATTTCATTTATAGAAAATTCTTGTTTAGCATTATAACAAGCAATATGGGGATGCACTTTTGCTGTAGTAAGTCCTTTTACATTACCATATTCTTCATTTTTAAAGAAATCATGTAGCATTGCACCACGTGTTGCTGATTTATAATCCATTTTTAATTTTTTACTAATTTTATAAGTTACTTTTGCTACTCTAACTGAGTGGCTATATCTATTAATACCATGGTGGTACTCTTTTTTTAATTCATTATACTTTTCATTGCTAATAATATCAGATACTAAGCTTTCAAAGCTTAAAGTTTCCTCATTTTGCATGCATTCACCTCGAACTACATGGATTATAACACTTTTATTTATTTTTGTAAAATATAGTGTGTCAACTAATATATTATATTAGTAAAGTATTAAAAAATTGATTATGTTTTAATCAATTTTTTTATCTTGAAATGGTTTTATTATTAAAGTGGAAATATTAGTAAATTTTAAGGCATTTATTAATTTATTTAATTCTAATATATTTAGTTCTTTATAAATATTAATCATATTATCTATTGGTTCATTTAATTCTATTATATCTGATTGAATATCTAAGTTAACACTTTCTATATCATCATAGTGTAATATATATCCACTTATAAAAGTCTTTACTTTTCTTTCAAGTTCTTCTTTTGTAATTCTTATATGATTTAATTCATCTTTTATAATACTGATAAATCTATCTGGATAGTCAGTTTCAGTAATTATATTAATAATAATATAGTCATTGGTGTATGTTCTTCTAATTCCCATTCCATTTAAAATAATTCCACCGTTTGTAAGTCTTTCATGTAATAAACTAGAACTACCAAATTTTGATTTTGTTATTAAAGCAAGATAAGTTCTTAATCTTATGTATGGTATTTTTAAATTATTTAAACTTTTTAAAGGAATTTTTATTCCAATGTTTACTTTGTTAGTTTCTACATTCATTTCTTTAACAAAATATTCTTCTTTTACTGTTTTTGGTTCACTTATTTTTTTTATGACTGGATTCGGGTTTTCAGAAAATTCTTTACCGTTTTGATTTTCATGAATAATTGCTAAAGCTTCTTCAGGATTAAAACAACCTGTTATAACTATAAACATATTACTTGGATGATAGAATGTTTCATAACAACTTAATATATCTTCATAAGTTATTTTTTTTATATCTTCTACTGTACCACTTATTAAATCTTTTCTTTTATCTTTTTGAAATATCATTTCATTCATTTTATAGATTAATTCGGTATTGGGGTTATTATCATACATTTTAATTTCTTCTGTTATAATACCTCTTTCTTTATTTACCATTTCTTTTGTAAAATAAGGAGTTTGAACATAGTCTAATAAATAATTTAAGTTTTCTTTAAAATATTTTGAAGCATATACTTCATAACAAGTTAAATCGTAGGTTGTAAAAGCATTAACACTTGAACCTAATTTAGAAAAATAATCAAAAGCAGACCCATCGGGCATATTAAACATTAAATGTTCTAAATAATGAGCTACTCCATCAGGTACTTTTGTATAACTTTTATCTTTTTCTTTTTTAAATTCTGTATACATTGATCCAAAATGTGTATTAAATGTTATATAAAAGTTTTTTACATTGTTATTAGGTAATAAGTAGACTTTTAAACCATTTTTTAATTCTTCATAAAAAATAGTTTCATCTACACCTTTTATAATTATTTTTTCCATCTAATCACCATCACTTAATAAATATATTGTATTAATTTTAATTTTTTTTGCTAAATTGATAATATCTTTTTTGTTAACTTGTTTATATTTTTCTTTCCTAATTTCTAGAGGTTCTAGGTCTGCAATATTTTGAAATAAATAATTATCTACAATTCTTCCTGGGTTATCAAAACTAGAATTTAAGCTTGAAGAAATCATTTCTTTAGCATTATTTACATCATCTTCAGTAAAATGGCCAATACTCATTTCTTTTAAAGATTTTTTTATTAATTTTAAAGTTTTTTGATAGTTTTCTTTATTTACTGCAGTATGAATTATAAAAAGTTTATCAAATTTTTGGTACATACTGCTAACATTGTAACATAGTGAATTTTCGGTTCTTAAGTGTTGATATAATTTTGAATTTAATGAACCTCCGCCAAGAATAACATTATATATTCTAGATACATAATCTCTTTCAAAATCAGAAGCATTAGTAAGATTTAATGAAATAGCAAGATTTGCTTGACTAATATTACTAAATCCTGATTTTGTATTAATTTTTTTTCTCTCTTTATTATTTACATATAATTCTAGTTTTTGATTATTGATTACATTAAATAATGAATATTCTTTTATAAGTTCAGCAACTTTGTCCATGTCTAGATTTCCTATTATGTAAATGTCTATTAAATCATGATTAAGTGTTTTTTCATAGAACTCATATAAGTTTGCTGGGGTTATTTTTTCTAATTGTTCTAATGTTCCATTTATGGAAAATGATGATTCACTATTAGGATCCATATTCTTTAAACATTCTAAAATACTTAACTTTTTGGGATCTTCATTTATGGACTTTATGTCTAATTCTAAACGTTTTTTTACTAATTCAAATGTTTTACCATCAAATTCATCGTTTATTATGTTAGGATTATTAATTAAATCAAATGGTAAGTTTAATACTTCTTTTAAATAATTATCATCTGTATATTTAGGATCTATAAAGTCCATACAGAAACTTGTCATTATTTGTTTACCTATTTTACTTGTTACTGAGTATATATAACTGTTATATAAATCTTCTAATTTTAAAATTAATTTTCTTCTTTCTGGGTAATTTTTATTATTTTCAGTAAGCATTTCAAATAGCATACTTCTTTTAATAAGTTCTTCTTTTACAACTTCATTTCTAAAGATAATTTCCATATGACAAAGTTTAAATTTATCACATTTTATTGTATGTAAAGTAGTTGGACCTATTTTGTAGTCTTTGTATATCATATTGACACCTCAAATCTATTATGTGTAAAATTAATAATTTTATAATTGTTATTATAACATAAAACATTATATAATTTAAATAGGTGAGTTTATGGAACCAGTTCATATAATTACAAAGAAGGAAAACATTGCTCCTTTGGTTTTAATGCCTGGAGATCCCTTACGAGCAAAATATATTGCAGAACATTTTTTAGATAATTATACACTAGTAAATAATGTTAGGAATATGTATAGTTATACAGGTACTTATAAGGGAAAGAGAATTTCAATTGTATCAAGTGGTATGGGAATTCCTAGTTCTGCAATTTATATTTATGAATTATATAATTTTTATAATGTTGAAAAAATTATCCGTATTGGTACTTGTGGTTCAATAAATAAGGAATGTCATGTTAGAGATATATTATTAAGCAAATCTAGTTATTCTAATTCCAATTTTTCTTATACTTGGAATCAAGAACATGTTCATATTGCTTATCCTGATAATGATTTAAATAAGACTATAATTGATACTGCAAAAGACTTAAATATAGATTTAACAGTTGGTAATATGATTACTAGTGATGTTTTTTCATTGTATCAAGATATTACACATATATATAATCATCTTTTAAATAATTACAAACCTTATGGATTAGAAATGGAATCTTTTGGACTTTTCTATTTGTCTAATTATTTAAAGAAAAAAAGTGCCTGTTTATGTACTGTTGTTGATAGTGCTTATGAAAAAGTTATTCTTTCTAGTGAAGAAAAAGAAAGAATGCTAAATGATATGATTAAATTAGCTTTAGAAAGTATAATAAAAAAATGAGTTTACATGTTTAGTTTATTTACTAAATCTGTAAACTCTTTTTGTATTTTTGAAAGTTCTTCTTTATTGGTAGCTTCAAAGCGCATTGTAAGATTTGGTCCTGTATTGCTACATCTAATTAGTGCCCAAGAGTCAGGAAATTCTATTTTTATACCATCTATATCATTAAATTCATATTTTTTTTCAATGGCATATTTTTTTATTTTTTCTATTATTTCAAATTTTATTTCATCTTTTGTTGCTACTCTTATTTCTTCTGTATTGTAATATTTAGGATAACTTGCAAATAATTCACTACAACTTTTTTCTTTTTTTGATAAAATTTCTAATAATCTTAATCCTGCGTAAATTCCGTCATCAAAGCCAAAGAATCTATCTCTAAAGAATACGTGTCCAGAGTATTCTCCACCAAATACTATATTTCTTTTATTTAATTCAGTTTCTATGTAAGCACTGCCATTTTTTACTATTATTGGTGTGCCCCCATATTTTTTTATAATATCACTTGTTAATCTACTGCATTTTACATCTACTAAAAATTTTGTATTGGTAGAAGTTTTCATAATATTTTCTGCAAATAAGGCAATCATTTTATCTGTCTCTATTATATTTCCCTCGTTGTCTACTACTCCAAAACGATCACAGTCTCCATCAAATGCTAATCCAACATCTGCGTTATTTCTAAGAACCATTTCTTGTAATTGACTTAGATTTTTTGCTACGTTAGGATCTGGATGATGGTTTGGAAAATTACCGTCACTTATATCATTTATATAAAGGGTTTTTATTCCTAGAGAATCAAATACGGATTTAGCTATTAAGCTAGATGTTCCATTTCCTGGATCAATTACTACTTTTAAGTTTTTATTTTCAAGTACTGTATAATCTACTAACATATTTTTATATAATTCATTTATTGTAAATAATTCTACTATTCCCTTTTGTTTTTCCTCTATAAAATTTTCTGTTAATATAAGATTATAAATTTCTTTAAGATTTTCACCTGTTATGTGTAGAAAGTTTTGAAACATCTTTATGCCATTTTCATCTTTAGGGTTGTGACTCGCAGTTACTTCTACTCCAAATACTTTGTTTAAGTAAATGCACGCGTAATTTAGCATTGGTGTGGTTACGGTATTTAAATATATAATGTTTACTCCTGTGCTTTTTAGTCCTTCAATTAATGCGTTAGTTAAACTTTTTCCACTTAGTCTATTATCGTGTCCAACTACACATTCATTACATTTATTTTTTCTTATATAAGTACCAAAGGCTTTTCCTATTTTTAGGCACGTTACTTCGTCTATGCTTGTAGGATATTTTCCTCTGATATCATTTTCCCTTAATATTCTTGTATCCATTTTTACTCCTCTTCAATAAAAAGTGTTTTAGTCTCTTTCATTTCTTTTGGTATTGCAATATCAACATATTTAAGCAATGTTGGTGCTATATTAATTATTCCTCCAGTTTCTTTAAGTTTAACTTTTTCATCAGTTATTATAAATGGTACTGGACTCATACTATGAGTTCTTACTGGATTGTTATTTTCATCTAACATAGTATCTATGTTACCATGGTCAGAAGTTATAAAAATTTTATAAAAGTTATCTTCCGCACATTCCACTACTTCTTTTAATCCTTCATCAACTGCATGTAATGCTTCAATGCATGCTTTATAATTACCTGTGTGTCCAACCATATCTGGGTTAGCAAAATTAACTAAAATGAAATCATAATCTTTTGCTAAGCATTTTTTTGTTTGTTTAACCACCTCATCTAAACTCATTCTTGGGGTTTCATCATAAGTAAGTACTTTAGGTGATGGTATTAAATAATTATCACAATTCTTATATTTTTTTGATTTTCCAGCATTAAAGAAATAAGTAACATGATTAAATTTTTCGGTTTCAGCTATTCTTGCTTGAGTTAAATTTAAATCACTAAAGTATTTACCAATACTATAAACATCAGCATCGTCTTTTTCAAATAACTGTTCACAATTGATTTCTGGAACTTCAAATAAACTAGTAACTTTTATATTATTTAAAGTTCTAATAGGAAATTCCTTAAATGATGGGTCAGTTAATATTGTAAGTATCTGTCTGGCTCTATCAATTCTAAAGTTTAACCATAATATTCCATCGTGATCTTTAATTTCAGAATTAGCATTTAAAATTAATGGTGGTAAAAATTCATCAGTTAATCCTTTGTTGAAACAATTTTTTATGGCAGTCTCATAATTTAGGATTTTTAAACCTTTAGTATTTAAAACTAAGTCAGTATATACTCTGGTTCTTTCCCACTTATTGTCTCTATCCATTGCGTAAAATCTACCACATACGGTACCGACATAACCAATTTGTTCTTGTTTTAATAAATCGTCCATTTCTTTTATAAATTTTATTGATTCACATGGTGGAGTATCTCTACCATCGGTAATGGCATGAAATACTATTTTATTAATTTCTGCTTTTTTTAAAAGTGGTATTAATTTTTTCATATAAGAAATGTGTGAATGAACTCCACCGTCACTTAAAAGTCCCATTAAATGTAGGGTACTATTATTTTCTTTAATATGATTAATCATATTATTAAATTCTTCTTTTTCAAAGAGTTTATCATTTATACCTTCTTCAGCTATTGTTATATCTTGTTTGATTTTTTTACCAATTCCTATAGCTGTATGGCAAACTTCACTATTTCCAAATAAATTATCTGGAAGTCCTACGGAACTGCCACTTGCATTTAAAATACTATGAGGATATTTATCCCATAAACTATTAAAATAAGTCATATTTGCATCTTTAATGGCATTACCATGTTCTTCTTCTCTATAACCAAATCCATCTAATATCATTAATAATATTTTTTTCATAATTTTAATTTTCCTCCTGGACATTCTGTATTTGTAAGATCATCAAATCCTTTACCTTCTTCATACTCTTTAAACTTCGTTATAATTTCTTTTTCTTCAATATCATATGTTGCTTCTAAATATCCTTCAAAGTTTCCTCCTTTAGGATTAGTAATTTTTCCAGAGTCTTTTTCATCTTCTGCAAAAACGTTTTTACTTATTAAGTACGGAATACTTAAACATAGAGTTTTATTATTTTCACCATCATAAACTTTATCTTTATGATATTTATTTACAAAAGTTTTTGTAGATTTTTCCATCATACTAATTTTACTATTATAACTATTTTCTTTTATTGTATTACTTATTCCATTATAAGCAGGTGCTGTTATTATTATTACTAAACTCATAATGGCTAACACGGCTAATAATTCTACTAAAGTAAAACCTTTATTCATATTATCACCATCATAATAATAACATAAATGGCAAAAAAAAAGTAGTTAAAAGATTAATTACTCTTAACTACTTTTATATTTACAGTTTTCTTTGATGGAACTAAGTTAAATCTAGGATCATCTATAGATAATTTAATCTCTACTTCGTAAGTGTTTTCTGTATTATATCCAGATAGATCAATATAAGCTTTAATTTTTGATGGATCTAACGTTTCAAGAGCACTAGAAACACCTTTTACAATTACGTCAACTTTTCTATCTTCTTCTGTTAAAGCACTAACTGAATAGCCATTTGCTAAGTTTAGAGATTCAATTTCAATTCCTTCAAATGTTTTTGAAGTTTCTGTATCTACTGTTACAGTTACTTTTGAACTTGTTTCAGACATATATCTAACACCATTTGGTTTAGTTAAATTAACATTAAATGTTTTATCAGAACTTAAAGCACTAATATCAATAGGTGCTTCTATGTATGTAAGAGTATCTATTAATTCTTTTTCACCATAAACTTGAACTTTGTTAACAGTATTTGTAATACTACTAATAGCATATCCACTAGTTATGGTTCCTTTAGTAACGACTTTTACAGGTAATTCTACGAAATAAGATTCTACTGTTAATTTTGCACTTATCTTATTTGGAACAACTTCAATATTTTCCATTTTGTTGCCTTCGTTATCATAAGCTACTAAGGTGATTGAATCAACATTGTATTCACCTTTTTCTTTAATATCTGCTTCTTTTAAATCAATAAGAGCTTTTACTTTTGCCACTTTATCTAAAGCTTCTTTAGAACCTTTAACAATTACTTCACTTGTGTCTAACTCAACATCATTTATTGTTAATTTGGAGTCTTTATCTTCATTTAATAAATCGTATGTTAATGGCTTAATTGCACTTTCTTTTTTACTGATTTTTACAGTAACAGTTGATGGATCTAATTTATAATTAACACTTGTTATTGAGTGATTATAAGTAAGTTTAACTTTATAAGTTCCAATACTATATCCTGTTAAATCAAGAATAACTTCATGTTCTCCAATTTGTTTTGCTAAATACAAATTACTTTTGCTTCCAATTAAAGTTATATCAACAGTTTCTGGTACTCCTTCAACTACATATTCTTCTTGATTATAAATAACTTTTACTTCTTGTCCGCTTATTATTTCTGCTTCTTGATTTGTTAAATCTAATACTTGCATATCGATTACAAGAAATACAGCTACAGCACAAATTAGAGAAATATATATTAAAACATTAGGTCTATTTAAAATCTTTTCAAATTTACCGCTGTTATTTTTTAGGAATTCATTAAACTTATAAATAACTTTACTTATAGGAGTTACTATAATTTTATCAATAAAACTATAAATACTTTTGAAGATGTTTAGAAAGAAATTTAATATTTTATTCATCATCATCACCTTCTTCATCTGCATCATAGAAGACATCTGCTTTTGGTTTTAATTCTTCTAATAATTTAATTTTAAACTCATCAAGAGTTAAATTATGATGCAATTTACTGTCTACAGCAATAGATATTCTACCTGTTTCTTCTGATACTATTAAAGCAATTGCATCGCTTTCTTCAGCTATTCCTAATGCTGCTCTATGTCTGGTTCCTAATTTCTTATTTACATTAGGGTTCATACTTGTTTTAAAGACAGCTCCTGCACAAGTTAACTTATCTCCTTGAATGATAACTCCACCATCATGCAATGGATTTGGAGGTAAGAATATTGCTTCTAATAATTGAGAAGTTATATCCGCATATATTTTTATTGCAGGATCTATGTATTCTTGTAATGACATATTACGTTCAATTACAATTAATGCTCCAATTCTGTTACGTTTTAAATGTTCTACAGCATTCATGATTTCAAAAACAACTCTTTCTCTTTCATCAACTGTTAAAACTTTGTGTCTACCTAACAATTGGCTTCTTCCAATACTTTCTAGAACTGTTCTAATTTCTGGTTGAAAAATAACTATCAGAGCAAGTGGTCCCCAAGCTATTACGTATTCCAATAATAATCCAACAGTGTATAAATTGAAAATACTACTTAAAATCTTTATAAAAATTATAATTACTACACCTTTAAAAATTAAAACTAGTTTAACATTATTTTTTAAATTTTTTAAAATGTAGTAAAACATCAACCAAACTATACAAATATCTAATATTTTTGTAATTATTCCCCATAATGATGTCCATGTCATATAATCACTCCTATATTTATTCTTTATATATTATATCAAAATATAAATTTAATTACTACTATTAACGAGCATAAAAGACTCAATTATTTGAGTCTTTTTCATTTTGTTCTTTATTGTAATCTTCAATTAATTCATCAACATTTGTTTCTTTTTCATTGTTTTCTTTTGAATTATCATTATTATTATTTTGAATAAATACTTCTTCTTCTGGTATGTAAGCATCAAAATTATTTACATTATCTTTATATTTTTTATTTTTTATTGAATCAATCATGTAACCTATGATTCCAAAAATTAATAACACACAGATAATTAAAATAACATAATAGTTTTCAATTATAAAATCTAGCATGTTTGCCTCCTTATTTAATTATATGTATTATTAGCTAAAATCAACAGTTTTTCCGTTAGGAATTATTTGAATAAAGGTATTACCATCATTTACTTGTAATTCATTACCATCAGTTGTTTTATAAGTAGTTTTTCCACTTCTTGATTTTTTCTCCCAAGTGATTTGTATTGCTTTTCCTTCTGAAATGTAATATCCGATTCCACTTCCAATATCGCTTAAATCTTGTCTTCCTTTTGCATCTCCAGCTATAGAAGAGATTCCAATATTGGTTACAATAATGTTTTTAAAATGATATTGAGAACCAGATTCTAAGTCTGTATGAGCTTTTCCATTTATGTATCTTAAATAATATTTATTTTCAGCATCATATGTATAATTAGTATAATAGCTTCCATTGTAATTTACTTTGACATTATTTGCATCAACGGATGTTGAATTAGTGCTTAAATCTACTGGATTTACGTTATAGTTTAAAATTTTATAATCGTCACTTGTGGATCTATAACCCATTTTTTCAATTGCTTTTTTTACATTTTCACTAGTGGTGTATGCGTTATGAGGACTCTTTCTATCTTTACTTCTATAGAACATACTTGCTGGATTTGTTAATCCGTTTAAATTGTTAACTCCCATAGTTTTTATATCACTTTGGGCTTGAGGGCTCCAACCAAAGTGAACATAAATAGCATCATTTTCTAATGCATAATCTAAAAAGTAATGTCTACTGCTTCTTACTGGACCTATTTTTTCAACATTTGCATCTTTAAATAGAGCCATCATTCTAGTGATTCCACCTTCAACAGTTATCTCATAAATAATATAGGCTTTATCTAATCCACTGTGGGGTCTTGCTGCTGGTGCATTGTCTATCATGACTGCAAAAGGTCTTTCATTGCTATTTTCATCAAATACAGTTAACTTAGCATTTTGTTTAGGTTCTGTGGTTTTAGGTTTGGGTTTTTCTTCATTTTTATCTTTTTTTGTGGTTAAAAATAAAACTAAAATAAGTAATAATAAAAGTACGCCTATTCCTATGTATAAAATCTTTTTGTTTTTTATTAATTTGTTTAATAATTTCATGTTACACTTCCTTATAAATTAATAATAACATAATATCATTTTTTTTTAAACAGGAATTTGAAGTTGAAACAAATAATTGATTTTGTTATACTTATTTTAGAAATTGGGAGATGAATTATGGAAAAACTAAAAAAGGTTATGTTGATAACCATTTGTTGCTTTGTTATTTTTGTATTAGCAATGTTTATTATGGCAAAATGTAACAAAAAGAATTATACTTCTGAAGAATTTAATCAATATTTATTAGACGCTAGTAAGTCTTATTACAAAACACATAAAGATATGTTGCCAAAAAATAATGGTGGTAAAACAAATATCAGTATTTCTGCTTTAGTTGAAAAACAAGAAAAATATATTGGAAAAGATAAAACATGTAGTGGAAATATTGAAGTTACTAATAACAATGGATTTTATATGTATAGTTCTAATATAAATTGTTCTGATGGTTATAAATCTGAAAAATTATCTGCACATTTAACTAGTCCAGATAAGATTGTTACAACAGGAAACGGTGTTTATTTTATAAATGGAAAATATATATACCGTGGTGATAGTGTTAATAACTTTTTACTTTTCAACAATCAGTTATGGAGAATAGTAGGAGTTAATGAAGATAATACTATAAGAATTATTGAGAGTGATTATGTTTTAAAAAATAAGAAAAAAGAAAATTTGGAATTTAAAAGTAAAAGAAGAGAATCTGTAGTTTGGGATGACAGATATAATACTGAAAAGAATTATAAATATGGATTTAATGATTATGTTCATGATAATATTAATAGTCGTATTAAAGATTCTTTAGAAATTATTTATAATAGTTTAAGTGATGATGCAAAAGGATATGTTGTAACTCAAAATCTATGTGTTGGAAAAAGATCAAAAGATGCTAGTGTTAATGATGGCAGCATTGAATGTTCAAATGTTATTAATGATCAATATATTGGACTTTTACAATTAAATGAATATATTAATGCAAGTTTAGATCCAACTTGTTTAAGTGCTGCAAGTGTAACTTGTTCAAATTATAATTATTTATCAACATTTAAATCAACTTTCTGGACTATTACAGGAATGAGTGAAAACACTTATCAAGTTTATAAAGTTGGTTCTAGAATAGTTTCGGCATCTGCAAGTAGTAATTCTACTCCTAAAGTCGTTTTAAATCTAAGTAGTGAAACTTCATTTAGTAGCGGAGATGGAACTCAAGAAAATCCTTACAAAATTTAGCAAGTATAGCTTGCTTTTTTTATGAAAAAAATAGGATTAACCTATTTTTCATCAATTTCTATATTAGATGGATTAATAACAGTTTTAATACTTAATTTATTAACTCCGTCATTTGTTAATATTTCTGGAAGATTTACCTTATTAATATTCGAATTTTTAGATATGTAATAATATTCTGTTAAATTATTTTTAAAAAACTTTTGAACTTCAGTGGGATTACTTGCAATTGTTTTTGGTAAAGATATATAAACCGCTCCATCATTTAGTCCAGTTTGAATTGTATAAGCTTCCATTGCATCCTGTAAATCTCTTGAACTAATATTTTTAAATTTATTACTTAGTGCATTTCTGGTATAAAGAACATTATTTTTGTATTTATTTGTATAGAATATTTGAAAATTATTTGTAGTATTTTCCTGATTATTCCATTCTTCTGTTCCATCAATTTTTTCTTTAGATATTTTTCTAACAATTTTTTGTTCTTTAAAATCTATATAGTCTGCATAATCTCCTATTTTTCTTAAAGGTTCATCTAAATAAATATTTGTAGTTGTTTCTTTATATGGCTCGTATGTGGAATCCTCATTTTCTTTTATTAACATTAATTTATTAATTTTTGCCGTATGATTTAAAGAGTTTATATAATCGTAACCATAAGAATAAAAATAAATGATATCTTCTTTTGTAGTTAAAGTAATTGTTTGAGTTTTTTTAAGGTAAAAACCTTTTTGATTTTTCTGAAACCTGACATATATTTGACGCATTTCTTTATCATCAACATACATGGAGTCTGCAACTATCTTGTAAGTACCTGGTTGCAGTTCAATTTCAAGTTTATAGCAATTAAAAGTAAATTCTTCAGGAATATTCCATAAATTTTTTCCTGTTAATGTTATAGGTATTTTATAACCATATGGTTCGTATTCATCAGATTCAACATCCTTAGTTATCATTATATCTTTTACCCATGTACTGTTGTCTCCGGTTCCGTAATTCCACTCTACATATTCTACAATTTTATCTGCATCACTAATCGTATTCCAATTAACATCTTGCCATTCTTTCGACCATTTACCAGAAA
>CAKOLD010000002.1 GCA_934096015.1 uncultured Bacilli bacterium | reverse complement strand
CTATTACTCTTTCCTGGTATAGAATTTTGTTCATGTATAAATGTTTTTATTTTTAATTTTTTTGCTGCCTTTATAACAGGATAAGTTACATACCCCCCAAATCCTAAAACGATATCTGGTTTAAAGGTACTTAAAATTTTTAATGATTTCTTATAAGCATTATTAATTAATTTAATATTTTTAATATCTCTTTTAATATCTGTTTTACTAAATCCATATATTTCTAAACTTTCATATCTATAACCTTCTTTAGGAACTATATCCTTTTCCATTCTATTGTGAGTTCCTATATATATAAATTCCGAATCTTTCTCTTTTTCCTTTATTTTTTTTAATATAGCTAAAGCGGGATAAATATGACCTCCTGTACCTCCTGCAGTTACAACAACACGCATAAATTTCACCTCTATTAAAATTATATAATAAAACATCAATTATTTTAATAAAAATAGTAAAAGAAAATGTAAACTAAACAAAAAAATTAGCAATACGCTAATTCTTTTCTTTTCCAAATAATTGTAATAAATCCAAAAATATATTAATAAAATCCAAATACAACTCTAATGCCCCATAGATAGCTGCATTATCACTGTCAACATTAAGTCTTTTAATTTTTTGTACATCCCAAGCAGTAAATCCTAAGAAAACTAATATTGAAAATATACAAATTATTGTAGAAAAAGTATCATTTAACCAAAATATATTAACTATAGAACATAATAATATAGCAATTAAAGCAAAAATTAAATAAGACCCAAATTTACTTAAATCAAGATTAGTATAATATCCAAGTAATCCCATTATTCCAAATAAAACACTCGCTAAAGCAAATACAAATATTATACTAGTAAGTTCATAAACTACAAATACACTTGAGAAAGTAAATCCAGTAACCATAGAATAAACTAAAAATAATACTTTTGCAGCCGTTGGACTCATTTTCAAAATATTTTTACTTAAAACAAATACTAATACTAATTGAACTATAACAGCAACTATAAATAAACTACTCAAAGCTGAAGCTAAAACATCCATATTTAAACATATAACTCCACCTGTTAAAAATGTCACTAATAGCCCAATAAACATCCACATAAAAGACTTAGCAATTAATTTATTTTCCATCTTATCCTCCTTATTGATATTATACTTCTATAAATAAATATTATCAACATTTACTTTTTCCACTAATTTTTATAAGATCATAATCATATGTATTCAATGTTTCTTTACCTTTAAAAAAACTATTTAGATAAACACTACCAGGAATAGGAGTAATTTTATAATCTTTAATAGTACCCACTAAAGTATGATAAAAGGAATTCCCATAAAAATAAGCAGACTCTTCATTTAACTCTAAATAACCTTTTGTAATTAAAGAATTTAACAAATTACTATCTATTTTATTAGCATAATAATACGGAGATTTGCTCTTTACTCTAATATTATTAATATACATATCATCCATTTCATCATTTAAATAGTAAAACTGAATAAATGCCGGATCAATTAAATAGACTCCACCTCCATATTCTTTAAAATCTGCAACTATAAAACTATGTCCTATTATTCCCTCTCTTATACTTTTATTAGTTATACAAGGATAATTAGGTATTCCTAAATCATTTAGATAAGTTCCAATTAATCCTTGAACAGCATCACATTTATTTATCATTTTTAAATCATTTATGCTCACTTTCACTTCTTCAACTATATAATTTACTAACTTATCTATATCTTGAGAATCAATAACTTCCTTATTTTTTAAAGATTCTATAATTAGATTAATATTCATAATATCACCAATTAAATTATAACATACTTAACCATTACTAACATTTAAAATAATCCCTATACTACCCATTGAAACTAATAAACTACTTCCCCCATAACTTAAAAATGGTAAAGTAACTCCAGTAACTGGTATTAACCCAACAACAACACATAAATTCAGTAAAGCTTGAAATATAATACCAAAACTTAAACCAAATACTAGATATTTACCAAATAAATCCTTACAATTTATACTAATTTTAAATGCTCTATAAAATATAACTAAAAACATAAAAGAAACAATTAATACACCTAAAAATCCTAATTCTTCACTAATAATTGCAAAAATAAAATCAGTTTGTGGTTCCGGTAAATAAAAATGTTTTTGAATAGAATTTCCTATACCTAACCCAAAAAGTCCTCCTGGCCCTATTGCATATAAAGATTGAATTATTTGAAATCCACTTCCTAAAGGATCACTCCAAGGATTTAAATATGATACTATTCTAGCCATTCTATAAGGTGCAACAATTATCAAACCAACTATTCCCATTAAACCAACTATTCCTAGTTTTACAAAAAAAGATATTTTTACTTTTGAAACAAATATCATAGCAACTAAGGTTAAAACTATTACCATCCCTGTTCCAAAATCCGGTTCCAACATAATTAAAATAAAAAATACTAATATTACTAAAAATATAGGTAAAACTCCTTGAATAATTCTATTCATTTCTCTACTATTATTTGATAAATATTTAGAAACAAATATTATTAATCCAATCTTAGCAATTTCACTAGGTTGTATTCCAAAAGAACCAATACCAAACCAACTTCTACTTCCATTTCTAACAACCCCTAATCCAGGTATTAAAACTAATATTAATAATATAAAACAAACACCTAAAATCAAATTAGATTTTTTTAAATATAAATGATAATCAATTTTAGATAAAATTACCATTCCTAAAATCCCTAATACATAAAATAATGCTTGATTTTTTAAAAATTTATATGAATCATTAAATTTATATTGAGCCCAAACACTACTAGAAGAATAAACCATAAAAACTCCAAACGCTACTAAAGCCAAAACAGTTATTAAAAGAATTTTATCAAATTTCTTTCTAGGCATATCATCACCTCTATAAAATTTTAGAATAAATTTTTAAAAATATTCCAAACAAAAAAGAGATCTTCAGATCTCCTATAACCAAACTCCGTAAATAATACCAACCATAGCTAACATAAATCCAACAATCCAAAACACTTTAACAATGTCAGTCTCACTCCAACCTAGTTGTTCAAAATGATGATGTATAGGTGCCCTTAAGAATATTCTTTTATTAAACTTTCTTATAGCAATTATTTGAGCAAAACTACTAAGTGTTTCTACTACAAATACACCGCCTATAACAGCCAAACTAAGTTCGTGGTGTGTTAATATTGCCACAGTTGCTAATGCTGCTCCTAAAGCCAAAGAGCCAGTATCTCCCATAAATACTCTGGCCGGATGAGTATTAAATACTAAAAAGCCTAATACACCACCCATAAGAACAAAACAGAATATAGCCATATCCTCGTTACCACTAACCCAATATGATCCCCAAGATATTACACCATAAGCCATGAGTGCCATAAAGGATAATCCACCACATAAACCATCTAAACCATCAGTGATATTAACAGCATTTGTCGTTCCTACAAGTAAGAAAAGTATAAATACTCCAAATAACCACCCCATTGGTATTTTTAAATTAAAAAATGATAATATCAACGTTGATGTTCCTCCATTATTTTTATAAATAATATAAAATACCAAAGCAATCAAAGTTTGAAAAAACAATTTAGAAACAATAGATAGCCCATCATTATTTTTATATTTTAATTTTTTATAATCATCTACAAATCCCAATAAAGCATAAGATATAAATACAAATACTAATATAATTAAATTACTAGAAAGTTCTATACTTCCTTTAAGATAAAGTACTATTAAACTTAATATAGTTGGAATTATAAATATTAGGCCACCCAATGTTGGAGTACCAGCCTTCTTTATATGTCTTTCATTTATTAATTTACTCGTATTTTGACCAATATGCTTTTTTCTTAAAAACGGTATTAATAAGAGTCCAAAAATTAATGCTGAAATAAAACCAAGCATAATTGCCAAAACGGATTTTGCTAAAATAAGCATAAACTTCCACCTCATTAAATATTATGAAATAAAATTAATAAAAAGTAAAGAAAAGTAAAAAGACTTTACTTTTCTTTACATAAAAAAAGAGTTAATTAAACTAACTCTAATCTTACCATTAAAGCATCGTCTCCGATTCTTTCCTTTAATTTAATAATTCTAGTATATCCACCATTACGGTCTTTATAATTCGTTGCTAGTTCATTAAATACTTTGCTAACTACCTCTTTATCATTATGTAAGAAAGCTAAAGCTTTTCTTCTAGAAACTAAAGAACCATCTTTACCATATGTTATCATTTTATCAACAAATTTTCTTACTTCTTTAGCTCTAGCTTCAGTAGTAACAACATATCCGTTCATAATAACATCTTTAGTAATACCAGCTAATATACTTCTTCTAATGCGAGATTCTCTACCTAATTTTCTATATTTTGCCATAATTACACTCCTTAATCACGGAACTTAAGTCCCATTTCTTTTACTTTATCTAATACTTCTTTCAAAGACTTTTTACCTAAATTTCTAATCTTGGTAACTTCTACTTCCTTTTTATCAATTAAATCTTGCATAGTATGAATACCAGCTCTTTTTAAACAATTATAAGCTCTAACTGAGAATTCAATTTCTTCAATAGGCGTTTCTAAAGTCTTAGTAATTGTATCAACTTTCTTTTCAGCAATAATACCAGTTATATCTGCAATTGAATTTAAATCAGTAATTATATTTAAATGTTCAATTAAAATTCTAGCAGATAAAGCCATAACTTCTTCTGGAGTCATTGAACCATTGGTATAAACATGCATTATTAACTTGTCAAAATTTTCATTTTGTCCAACACGAGCAGATTCAACTTCAAAATAAACTCTTTCAACTGGAGAATATAATGAATCAATTGGAATAACTCCAACAGCAGGATTATCTAATAAAATCTTATTTTGTTTAGAATCAACATATCCTTTACCATTTCCTACTGTCATTTCCATATCTAATTTGCCACCTTTTGCAAGATTAGCAATTACTAAATCTGGATTAATAATTTCTATATCAGCATCAACTTCAATATCTCCAGCAGTAACAGGACCTTCAGTATCTTTAAATAATCTAATTACTTTATTTTCCTTACTATGATTTTTAATAACAACACTTTTTAAATTTAAAATTATTGCTGTTACATCTTCAACTACTCCGTCAATTTTTTGAAATTCATGTAATACGCCATCAATTTTTACACTAGTAATTGCACTACCAGGTAAACTTGATAACATAACTCTTCTTAATGCATTACCAATTGTAGTACCAAAACCTCTTTCTAAAGGTTCTAATTCAAATTTTCCATAACTGTTTTTTTCAACATAATCAGTTATTTTATATTCTGGTTTTTCGAAATTCATAATTTTCCTCCCCTAATTAATTTCTTGGACGTTTTGGTGGTCTACAACCATTGTGTGGAACTGGTGTTTCATCATTAATAGCAGTAATTTCTAGTCCAGCAGCTTGTAATGAACGGATAGCATTTTCACGTCCAGCACCTAAACCTTTTACAAATACTTCTACTTTTTTAACTCCACAATCCATAGCAGCCTTAGCAGCAGCTTCTGCAGAAAGACCAGCAGCAAAAGGAGTTTTCTTTTTAGATCCTTTATATCCAATAGTTCCAGCAGATGCCCAACTAATAACATTACCTACAAGATCAGTTATTGTTACAACTGTATTATTGTAAGTACATTGTATATGAGCTTGACCTTCTGGAATATTTTTCTTAACTTTTCTCTTTCTTCTATTATAAGCCATTTTTCTTCCTCCTATTTATTACTTACCAACTTTTTTCTTGTTAGCAACAACTTTACCTTTACCTTTTCTTGTACGAGCATTTCTACTAGTTCTTTGTCCATGAACAGGTAAACCTTTTTTATGTCTAACACCTTGATAACAATTGATTTCCATCTTATTTTTAATGTTCATTTGAACATCACGACGTAAATCACCTTCTACAAGATAATTATCAATTTCTTTTCTTAATTTAGCTTCATCTTCACTAGATAAATCTTTTACTTTAATATCAGGATTAACAGAAGCTTTTTCACAAATAGTTTCAGCTAAACTTCTACCAATACCATAAATATAAGTAAGTCCTATAACTATTCTTTTTTCTTTTGGTAACTCAATATTCTTAATACGTGCCATATTTTTTCCTCCTAATTAGCCTTGTCTTTGTTTGTGTTTTGGATTTTCACAAATAACCATTACTTTACCTTTTCTTCTAATTATTCTGCATTTTGCGCAAATTTTTTTAACTGATGGTCTAACTTTCATAATTACCCTCCATTTTTTATTTTCTATATATTATTCGCCCACGTGTTACATCAACTGGTGAAATTTCTACTATAACTTTATCACCTGGTGAAATACGAATCATATTCATTCGCATTTTACCAGAAACGTAAGCTGTTATAATAATACCATTTTCTAATTCCACCTTGTACTGATCTTTGATGTTGTCGATAACTTTACCTTCCACTTCAAAGGTGCTTTCCTTAGCCACTTAATCACTCTCCTGTTAAAATTTCATATCCATCTTTAGTTACAACAATAGTTGCTTCATAATGAGCACTTGGCTTTCCATCACGAGTAACAATTGTCCAATCATCATCTAGAATACAAACATGTCTTGATCCTAAATTAAGCATAGGTTCAACCGCTAAAGTCATCCCAGCTTTTAAAACCATTCCTGTATTATATTTACCATAATTCGGAACATCAGGATCCTCATGTAAATTAGTTCCTATTCCATGTCCAACTAATTCTCTAATAACACTTAAATTATGCTTCTTGGCATATTGCTCAATTCGAGCACCAATATTACACAACTTAGCTCCATCTTTAATTTCACTTAACCCAGCATATAAAGCTTTTTCTGTATGATGAAGTAAATATTGTTTTTCTTTACTTATATTACCAACAGGAAAAGTCCACGCTGCATCAGAATGATATCCATGCATAATTACTCCAATATCAATTGTAACAATATCACCGTCTTCTAATTTACGAGGTCCAGGTATGCCATGTACAACTTCATCATTAACTGAAATACATACACTTCCAGGATAACCTTCATAATTTAAAAATCCAGGTATGCCACCATTTTCTCTTATATATTTATCAGCAAGATTATTAAGTTCCAAAGTAGTAATTCCAGGCTTTATAAAACCCTTTAAATACATTCTAGTTTGATAATTTAATTTTCCAGCTTCTTTCATATAAGCAATTTCTTCTGGAGTCTTTATAGTCACCATTTTATCACACTTTCTATCTCTGTAAGTGTTACTTGCGGAGTATCAACTTTATCAACTTTACAAAGCATATTTCTTTTTTGATAAAAATCTATCAAAGGCTTTGTATTTTCTATAAATTCATTATATCTAACCAGAAAAGTTTGTTCTGTATCATCACTTCTTTTAAATAAAGGAGAATTACATAAATCACAAACTCCATTAGTTTTTGGTTTAGTTTCTAAAAAATATTCATTAAAACTAGAACCACATTTAGTACAAACTAACCTTCCAACCGTCCTTTTTAATAGTATTGAGTAAGGAACATCAAGATAAATTACTACATCTAATGTTTTATTAAGTTTCAAAAGTATCTTTTCCAGTTTCTCTGCTTGTAACAAAGTCCTTGGATAACCATCTAATATAAATGGTTTAGATATAGACTTTAACTTATTTTCCAAAAGTTCATTAACAATATCATCACCAACTAATTTCCCAGAAGCTTGAATTTCTCTAATTTTTTTAGCAACTAAAGTATTTTTTTTAGCTTCTTCCCTAAGTAAATTACCTGTTGAAATATGTTCATAATCATACTTTTTAATTAAAAGTTCACTTAATGTTCCCTTACCAGCAGCCGGAGGCGCTATAAATACTATATTCTTCATCTTTGTCTTCTTCTTTTTCTGCTTCCAGTATAACTACGAGAAACAACACTACTTTCTAATTGTTTATAAGTTTCAAGAGCAACACCCACAACGATTAATAATCCAGTTCCTCCTAAAGTAACACTGCTACTAATATTAGGAACTTTAGAAATTAATATTGGAAGTGCAGCAATAACACTTAGAAATATTAATCCAACAAAAGTAGTCTTAGAGATAACATTTTTTAGATAATTTTCTGTTTTTTCTCCAGGAGTAATACCTGGTATATAACTTCTAGATTTATCTAAATTCTCAGCCATCTCCTTAGGACTTAACTCCATTAATGTATAGAAATAACCAAAAACAAATATTAATATAATATATAAGATAAATCCAGTTAAACTTGTATAATTAATATAATTATTAATAAAATTAGTAAATGCTTCCTTTTTAATAAATTGAGCTACTAAAGAAGGAATTGCAATAATTGCAGAAGCAAATATTACTGGCATAACACTAGCACTATTTAATTTAATAGGAATAAATGATTGCTCATTATTATAACTACTACTAGTACGTGTACTATATTGAATACTTACTCTTCTTTCTGCAAGTTGCATGTATATAACACCTACAACAATTAAAATATAAGTAATAACAAATAATACAAATAACATTATACCGACAAAAGAACTAAAATTACCATTTAAAATCAAATCTTTAAAAACAGTAATAAATGTATTTGGTAAACTTTGAACAATACCTGCCATAATAATCAAAGATACACCATTTCCTAACCCTTTATTAGTAATTTCATCAGCCATCCATAAGACAACTGCAGTACCACCAGTAAGTATTAAAGTTGTTTTTAATATTTCCATAGTACCTAAATTTTGTAAAAAAGCTACTGAAAATATATACCCTTGAATAAATGCAAAAATAATTCCTAAATATCTATTTATTTTATTAATCTTTTGTCTACCAGTTGCTCCTTGCTCTTTTAATTCTTTAAAATAAGGTATTATATCCATTTGCAACAATTGAGTAATAATTGATGCAGTAATATATGGACTTACACCTAAAGCAAAGATCGAAAAACTTTTTAAACCCCCACCACTTATTAAATTTAATAATTCTAAAAATCCAAGTTCAGTAGTAATACTCTTAGCCCCAGGAACTATAATATTAGTTCCTAGAGAGTATACTGCAAGTAACAAGAAAGTGAAGTAAATTCTTTTTCTTAAATCTTTGTTAGTAGGACTAAATAATCCCTTAAGATTTGAAAACATTAAATCACCTCAACTGTTCCGCCTGCATTTTCTATTTTAGTTACAGCTGCAGATGAAAATCTGTGAGCTTTAACTGTAATTTTCTTTGTCAATTCACCGTCTGCTAAAACTTTAACACCAGCTAATTGTTTTTTTATAATTCCTTTTTCTTTTAATAATTCAGGAGTAACAACATCTCCATCATTAAATTTATTTAAATCATCTAAGTTAATAACAGCAAATTCAATTTTGAATCTTGCATTATTAAATCCTCTCTTAGGTAATCTTCTATATAAAGGACTTTGTCCACCTTGAAACCAAGGAGAAATACTAGCACCACTTCTAGCTTTTTGTCCTTTTTGTCCACGAGTTGATGTTTTACCCATTCCTGAACCAGGTCCACGACCAACTCTTTTAGTTTCTTTTCTTTCAGGAGTATTTACTAAATTTTCTAACTTCATATTATAACTCCTCTTTCTTTAATCCACGTAATTCTGCAATATGTTCAGCAGTACGTTGGCTCTTTAAAGCTTCTAATGTAGCTTTAGCCATATTTACTTTTGTATTTGATCCTAAAGACTTACTAACTATATCTTTAACACCAGCTAGTTCTAATATAACACGAACAGCTCCACCAGCAATAACACCAGTACCTTCTTTAGCAGGTTTAATTAAAACTCTAGCTCTTCCACAAGTACCAATAGCATCATGTGGAATAGTTCTATTATCAACAATAGCAACCTTTACTAAATTTTTATTAGCAGCTTGAATACCTTTTTTAATTGCTTCTGGTACTTCATTAGCTTTTCCAGTTCCTATTCCAACTAAACCTTTTCCATCACCAACTGCCATAGTTGCAGCGAAACGGAAATGACGTCCACCACTTGTTACCTTAGTAACACGAGAAATAGAAACAACTTTTTCTTCTAAAAGTTTCTTTTTATTGTCATAATTTTTTTCATTTCTTGCCATATCCGTACCTCCTAGAACTCTAAGCCGTTTTCACGTGCAGCTTCTGCTAAAGCTTTTACACGTCCATGATATAGGTATCCACCTCTATCAAATACAACTTCCTTAATTTTTGCTTTTTTTGCTTTTTCAGCTATATCTTTTCCAACAACAGCAGCTCCTTCAATGTTTCCGCCATTTTTAATCTTTAATTCTACTGAAGAAGAACTTACTAGAGTAGTTCCATTTTCATCATCAATAATTTGAGCGAAAATTTGAGAATTAGATCTAAATACATTTAATCTTGGTACCATTGATGTTCCAGATATTTTATTTCTAACACGTTGATGTCTTCTTTTTCTAACATCATTCTTAGATTCCTTTTTAATCATAAATAAACTCTCCTTACCCTATTAAGCTGCTTTCTTTCCTTCTTTACGTCTAACTTTTTCGCCTTTATAACGAATACCTTTACCTTTATAAGGTTCTGGTTCTCTTATTTTACGAATATTAGCCGCAAATTCAGAAACTTTTTGTTTATCTATACCACTGATAGATATTTCAGTATTACTAGTAGATTCAGCTTTTAAATCACTAGGAACTATTACTTCAACTGGATGAGAATATCCAGCAGAAACTGTTATTTTATTACCAGCTACATTAAATCTGTAACCAACACCTACAGCCTCTAAATCCTTTTTATAACCTTCACTAACTCCTACAATCATGTTCTTAATAAGAGCATTAGTAGTACCATGAAGACTCTTTATTTCTTTATTTTCACTATTTCTCTTGCAAATAACTTTATTATCTACAACTGAAATACTAATATTTTCATTAAATTCATTACTTAATTCACCTTTAGGTCCTTTAACTGTTACTTTATTATCAGCAACAACTACTTCAACACCTGCAGGAATAACTAATTCTCTATTTCCTATTCTACTCATAACTATTTTTCCTTACCAAATATAAGCAAGTACTTCTCCTCCTAGATTTTTTCCTCTAGCTTCTTTATCAGTCATGATACCTTCAGAAGTAGAAATTATTGCAATACCTAAACCATTTAGTACTCTAGGAAGTTCATCATGTTTAGCATAAACTCTTAACCCTGGTTTACTAATTCTTTTAAGTCCAGTAATTACTCTTTCTTTTTTATTATCTGCATACTTTAATCCTAATTCAATTGTATCACCAGTAATACTTTTATTAACTTTATAATCACTGATGTAACCTTGTTCTTTTAAAATTCTAGCAATTTCTTCATTTGTCTTAGAACCAAGTACAGTAACATTATCATATTTTAATTGATTTGCATTACGAATTCTTGTAAGCATATCAGCTATTCTATCGTTTACCATAATTTACTTCCTTTCTACCAACTTGATTTCTTAACGCCAGGTATTTTACCTTCATTTGCTAATTCTCTAAAGCAAATACGACATAATTTAAATTTACGTAAAACTCCGTGTGGACGTCCGCATCTCTCACAACGAGTATAACTTCTTACTTTAAATTTAGGAGTTCTTTTATTTTTAACTTTCATACTTGTTTTTGCCATACATCCACCTACTTTCTAAATGGCATTCCGAAGCCAGCAAGTAATGCATGAGCTTCTTCATTTGTTTTTGCAGTTGTAACAAAAACAATATCCATTCCTCTAATTTTTAAAACATTATCATATTCAATTTCTGGGAAGATAATTTGTTCTTTTAAACCTAAAGTATAATTACCTTTTCCATCAAATGCTTTTGGATTAACTCCTCTAAAATCACGAACACGTGGTAAAGCAACTCTTATAAGTTTTTCCATAAATACATACATATTTTCCCCACGTAAAGTAACTTTAGTACCAATAGTTTGACCCTCTCTTAATTTGAAACCTGCAATAGACTTCTTAGCTTTAGTTATAACAGGTTTTTGACCAGTTATTAACTCTAAATCTTTAGCAGCAGCTTCAATATATTTAGAATCATGTGCAGCTTCCCCTACACCAATATTAACAACGATTTTTTCTAATTTTGGAACTTGCATAATTGATTCATACTTAAATTGTTCCATTAAATTATTTTTTATTTCGTTTTCATATTTATCTCTTAAACTATTCATTCTCTTCACCTACTTTTTTACTTTTTTTAGTAGACTTTGTTTCTTTTTTAGTAGCTTTTTCCTCTTTAATGACACTTACATTAGATACATGAATTGGTGCTTCTACTTCTAAAATTCCACCAGTTTCGTTCATAGCATTAGGTTTCATATGTTTTTTTACAATATTAACACCTTCAACTACAACTTTATCTTTATTTCTTAAAGTTACTCTTACTGTACCAGTTTTACCTTTATCTTTACCAGCAATAACTTTTACTTTATCTCCAACTTTAACTTTCATAGTACCTCCTATAAAACCTCAGGAGCAAGTGATACAATCTTCATAAAATCTTTTTCACGAAGTTCTCTTGCTACTGGTCCAAGAACACGAGTTCCAATAGGACTCTTATCTTCCTTAATTAATACACATGCATTGTCATCAAATTTAATGTAAGAACCATCTTCTCTTCTAACACCTTGTACACTTCTTACAATAACAGCTTTAACTACTTTACCTTTTTTAACATTAGAATTAGGTACTGCTTTTTTAACAGTTCCAACAACTACATCTCCAATGTTTCCAAATTTAACTTTGCTTCCACCTAATACTCTGATTACTAAAAGTTCTTTTGCTCCAGAGTTATCAGCAACTTTTAATCTAGTTTCTTGTTGAACCATAATAACCTCCTATAGAACAACAGCTTTTTCAAGTACATCTACAAGTTCATATCTTTTAGTTTTAGATAATGGACGAGTTTGTACTATCTTAACTGTGTCTCCTACTTTAGCAATATTTTTTTCATCATGAGCACGATATTTCTTAGAATATTTAACTCTCTTGTGATATAGTGGGTGTTTTCTATAAGTTTCAACTAAAACAGTAATAGTTTTATCATTTTGATCACTTACTACACGACCAATTAACTCTTGTTTTTTAGTTTCTTCCATTATTTTTCACTCCCATCTAATTCATTTAAGACTGTTTTAAGTCTTGCAATAGTTTTTCTTAATTCATTAATCTTATGAGGCTTTTCTAAATTACCAGTTGCTTGACGCATTCTTAAATCAAAAAGCTCAGCCTTAAGTTCAACGATTTTTTTATTTATATCTTCAGTGGACATTTTTCTTATTTCGCTAGTTTTCACTATCTTCACCACTTTCTTTTTTTACAAATTTAGTTTTTACACTTAATTTATGACTTGCTAATCTTAAAGCTTCACGAGCAACTTCTTCACTAACTCCAGCTATTTCAAACATAACTTTTCCTTCTTTAACAACAGCAACCCATTCTTCAACGTTACCTTTTCCTTTACCTTGACGAGTTTCTAAAGGTTTTTTAGTACGAGCTAATTGAGGGAAAATATTAATCCATACTTTTCCACCACGTTTCATATAACGTGTCATTGCGATACGAGCAGCTTCAATTTGACGAGCTGAAACATATCCACCTTCTTTAGCTTGTAAACCATATTCTCCAAAGTTAACTTTTAAATTACCTTTAGCATGACCATCATAAGTTAATCTATGAGGTTTTCTATATTTAGTTCTTTTTGGCATTAATGGCATTTTTCTTTTCCTCCTTTACATCTTTAGTAGGAAGGATTTCACCTTTATAAATCCAAACTTTAACACCGATTTTACCATAAGTAGTATTAGCTTCACTTATAGCATAATCAACATTAGCTCTAATAGTATGAAGTGGAACAGTTCCTTCAGTATAACCTTCAGTTCTAGCCATTTCAGCTCCTGCAAGTCTACCAGAAACAGCAGTCTTAATACCTTTAGCTCCAGCCTTCATAGTATTTCTAATAGCTTTCTTTTGAACATTACGGAAATTAGCTCTATTTTCAATTTGTTTTGCAATAGAATCAGCAACTAATTTCGCATTCAAATCTGGATTCTTTTCTTCTACTATAGTCACATAAATTTCTTCATCAACTAATTTTTTAAGAGCAGTTCTTAACTTCTCAATATCTTCTCCACCACGTCCGATAATAATACCAGGTTTTGCAGAAATTATTTTAATATCGCATCTGTTCTTTTTTCTTTCAATAATTATACTTGAAACAGCAGCATCAGCTAATTTTTTATTTAAATAATCACGGATTTTAATATCGTTATTTAAATATTTTGCAAAATCTCTTTTAGATGCATACCATGAACTTTGCCAATCTTTATTTACACCAAGTCTCAATCCATTAGGATTTACTTTTTGTCCCACTGTTAAGCCTCCTTACCGTCACTTACTTTAACAGTAATATGACTCGTTCTTTTATCTCTTCTATCAACCTTAGAACGACTTCCAATCTTAGAACGTTTTAGTACAGGTCCTGGATTGATAAAACATTCTGAAACTCTTAAATCAGCTTCATTTAAATTTAAATTATTTGTTGCATTAGCAACTGCAGAATTTAACACTTTTAAAATTAGTCTGCTTGATTTAGTATTAGTATTTTCTAATATAGCAACTGCTTCGCTAGCTTTTTTTCCTCTTATTAAATCAAGAGTCATACGAGCTTTACGAGGAGCTACCATAGCAGACTTATGTATTGCATACGCTTCCATCAATCTCTACCTCCTACTTTTGTCCTGCGTGTCCGCCAAATTTTCTTGTCAACGCAAATTCTCCTAATTTATGACCAACCATATCTTCAGTACAATAAACTGGTATAAATTCTTTACCATTATGAACTGCTATAGTATGTCCAATAAATTCTGGAAAAATAGTTGAACGACGAGACCAAGTTTTTACAACTTCTTTTTTATTTGATTCATTTAATTTTTGGATCTTTTTCATTAAGCTTTCACTTACATAAGGTCCTTTTTTTAAACTTCTAGCCATAAACACTCACCTATTTCTTTTTCTTACTAACAATTAACTTGTCAGAAGCTTTCTTATTTTTACGAGTTTTATATCCAAGAGCAGGTTTACCCCAAGGAGTAACAGGCCCTTTTCTACCAATTGGAGCACGTCCTTCTCCACCACCATGTGGATGGTCATTAGGGTTCATAACAGAACCACGGTTTGTAGGTCTGATTCCTAAATGACGAACACGTCCAGCTTTACCCCAGTTAATAAGTTCATAATCTTCATTACCAACTGTACCAACTGTTGCCATACATTCACCAAGAATCTTTCTTGTTTCACCACTTTGTAAACGTACAATTACATATTTACCATCTCTACCTAATATTTGAGCAGAAGCTCCAGCAGAACGAGCAAGTTCTGCACCTTTACCAGGTTTTAACTCTATACAATGAATTGTAGTACCAACTGGCATATTCTTAAGTTTCATAGCATTTCCGACTTTAACGTCACATACTTCTCCACTTTCAACAATCATACCAACAGTTAAATCTTTTGGTGCAATAATATATCTTTTTTCACCATCTAAATAAGTAATTAAAGCTATATTAGCATTACGATTTGGATCATATTCTATAGTAGCTACCTTACCAGTAACACCAAATTTATTTCTTTTAAAATCAATAACACGGTATTTTTTCTTAGCTCCACCACCAATATGTTGAACAGTCATTCTACCTTGATTATTTCTTCCACCAGTTTTACTAAAGCTAGCTAGTAAACTCTTTTCTGGTCTATTAGTAGTGATTTCATCATTAGTTAAAGTTGACATTCCTCTACGTCCATTTGTAGTAGGATTATATTTCTTTATACCCATAATATTTCACCGCCTTACATTTCTATAGCTTGACCGTTCTCTAATGTAACGTAAGCCTTCTTATATGTTTTAGTTTTGCCAGCATATCTTCCAACACGCTTAGCTTTACTTTTTGTATTTAAAGTATGAACACTTTTAACCTTTACATTGAATAAAGATTCAATAGCATCCTTAATTTGAATTTTATTAGCAGACTTTGCAACTTTGAATACATAAACATTCTTACTTGCAAGTTCACTACTTTTTTCAGTAATAACTGGTGAATAAATAATATCGTATTTCATTATTTAAGCACCTCCTCTATATGATTAATAGTATCAATGTCCATAACAACTGTATCAGCATTAACTAAATCATAGCAATTAACTTCATCCATTGTTAGAACTAAAGCATATCCTAAGTTTCTAGTAGCTAAATATAATTTTTCAGCATCACCATTAGCTATAAATAATACTTTACCAGCCAATTTTAATGATTCCATTAATTTTTTAACATCCTTAGTTTTAATGCTATCAGTAATTAATGAATCAACAACAACCAATTCTTTTTCTTTTGCTTTATAAGTTAAAGCAGTTTTTAAAGCAAGTTGTCTTTCTTTCTTATTCATTTTAAAAGTGTAACTACGAGGTGTAACTCCAAATACAATTCCACCGCCTCTATAATGAGGAGCACGAATAGTACCTTGACGAGCATTACCAGTTCCTTTTTGACGGAAAGGTTTTCTTCCTCCACCACTAACTTCTGAACGAGTTTTAGTTTTATGAGTTCCTTGTCTTAAAGAAGCCATTTGTAAATCTATAGCTTTCTTTAAAACTACATCATTAGGTTCTATATTCCAAATATTATCATTAAGTTTTAAATCATTTATTTTTTCACCCTTAAGGTTTATAACATCTAATTTTGACATTTAATAAGTCTCCTTTCAACAGAATTAAGCTTCTGTAGTTTCAGTGGCAACTTCATTATTTTGTTCCACTGTTTCCTCCACTACTTCATCTACAACTGTTTCAGTTTCATAACTCACTAAATCCTTAGGAGTAACACTTCCACCCTTAACAGCAGATTTTATTAAAACTAATGATTTCTTTGGTCCAGGAACATTTCCACTAACTAAAATATAATTATCATTTAAATTAATATCAATAATTTCAAGATTTTGAATAGTAACAGTTTCATTACCCATATGTCCTGCTAACTTTTTACCTTTCAAAACTCTCATTGGTCTCATAGTTCCCATTGAACCAGGTCTTCTATGATATCTTGAACCATGTGTCTCTGGTCCACGAGATTGATTATGACGTTTTATAACACCAGCAAATCCTTTACCCTTACTAGTACCAGTAACATCAACTTTTTCTCCAATTTCAAATGTGTCAGCTTTAACTTCGCTTCCAAGTGTATAAGAAGTAGTATCTTCAACTCTTATTTCTTTTAAGAAGCGCTTAGGAGTGACACCAGCTTTTTTTGCATGTCCTAATTCTGCTTTTGTAGCATGTTTTTCCTTTTTATCAGTTACACCAAGTTGAATAGCATTATAACCATCAGTTTCAACAGTTTTAACTTGAGTTATAACATTAGGTTCCACAGAAATAACTGTTACAGGAACAACTTTACCATCTTTAGTAAATACTTCGGTCATACCGACTTTACGTCCTAAGATTCCTTTCATCTAAATACCTCCATTATTTTGTTTCAATTTTAATATCAACACCACTTGGTAAATCTAAGCGTGTTAAGCTGTCCATAGTTTCTTTACTAGGATTTTTAATATCAATAAGTCTTTTATGAGTACGTCTTTCAAATTGTTCACGAGAATCTTTATATTTATGAACTGCTTTTAATACAGTAAAAATTTCTTTTTCTGTAGGTAGTGGAATAGGTCCTGAAATCTCTCCACCAGTTCTTTTAACTACGTCAACAATCTTTAAAGCTGCATTATCAAGCACTCTATGATCATACGCTTTCAACTTAATTTTAATTTTTGACATTTAAATGTCCTCCCTTCGCTTATATCTTGTATAAACTTGCTCCGTCTGAATTACCTGAAACCCAAGAAAACATTTCACAACTCTCCCTAGTGTATCAGCAACCTCACACATCCATGCCAGTTAAACATAATCCATTATATACTAAAATTATGCTTATTTCAAGCCCTAAATTACAAATTTTTACTTTTTTAATAAAAATAAAAACTATATAACTTTTTAAATATACATGCTATAATCTATAAGGAGGTATAAAATGAAATTAAGCATTATAATCCCTACTTTCAATGAAGAAGGAAATATAAATGAATTATATAAAAAAATAACAAAACAATGTGAAAATCTAAAATATGAAATAATATTTATAAATGATGGATCAACAGATAGCACAAAAGATAAAATAGATAATCTTTATAATAAAGATAAAAAACATATTAAAATTATCGAATTTTCTCGTAACTTTGGTAAAGAAGCTGCTATGCTTGCAGGATTAAAACACTCTTGTGGAGAATACACAGCTATAATAGATAGTGACCTACAACAAAATCCTAAATATTTAATAGCCATGTTAAATCATTTAGAAACACATCCGGAAACTGATCAAATAGCCATGGTTATGAAAAACAGAAAAAAGGAAAACATTTTTGCAAGAATAAATAAAAAAATGTTTTATTCAATAATAAATCGTATTAGTAATATTAAATTAATTAACGGTGCAAGCGACTTTAGAATGTTTAGAAGAAATGTTGTTGAAGCAATTTGCGAAATTAACGAAGCAAATAGATTCTCTAAAGGAATATTTTATTGGATTGGTTTTAATACAGAATATATGTATTATGAAGTAGAAAAAAGATACAGTGGTAAAACTAAGTTCAAAACAAATGAACAAATTAAATATGCTATTGATGGAATAATAAATTATAGCAATAACCCTTTAAAAGTTGCTACTATATTGGGAACCTGTTTTTCTTTAATATCCATAATTTACTTTTCAATAATAATTATCAAAACTCTTATTATAGGAAAAGAAGTTCCAGGATACGCTTCCATACTTTGTACAATTCTTTTAATTGGTGGTATCCAACTATTTATATTAGGTTTAATTGGTGAATATATATCTAAAACCTATACAGAAACCAAAAAAAGACCACTTTATATTTGTAAAAATAAAAAAGGCTTTAAAGATGACAATCTACTTTGAAGTCTTTTTTATTGTTAAATAACACTCTACAATATATAATAAATTTAGAGGTAAAAATGAATAATATTGGTAATAGAATTAAAAAATTAAGAGAAAAAAATAAATTAACACAAGAAGAATTAGGAGAAAAACTATTCTTTACTAACAAAACCATATCTAGTTGGGAAAATAATAGAACAACTCCTGATCTTGATTCAATATGTAAACTAAGTGAAATATTAAATTGTAATATTTCTTACTTGCTTTATGGAGAAACCACAAAAAACAATATAGAAACTTCCCTAAAATTTAAGATTAATGAAAGTGACTATTTAAAAATTAAAAATAATGTCAAGAAAGAAGCAAAATTTATAACAGAAAAATATGAAATCGATACTTACTATAATACTAACAATAAACATTCTTGGCTTAGAATAAGAGAAATTGGAAACAACTGTTTTCTATCTTATAAAAAAAGTAATGATAACTACTACAATAAATACGAAGTAATTATTGATAATTCCAATAATTTAAATATTATTTTACTAAATCTTAATCACAACATAATAGCAAAAGTTAATAAAAAAAGAATTATATATAGATGCCAAAATAAATATGAAATAAGATTTGATAAAGTTGAAAATTTAGGATTATTTATTGAATTAGAAATACTCAATTACGAAAGAAACTCAAAAGAAGAATATAATAATCTAGTTAATCTTGCTAAACACTTTGACCTAAATCTTAAAAATATTGAAACAAAAAAATATCCAGAACTAATGACTACATGACTTTTTTAATACTAAACTTTTTTCACTAGCCTTATTAAAATTATTGTATTTAGGATTTTTAGAAACATCTCTAATTATAGATAAGAATGAAGGAATTACATAGTTTTTAAAATCTCCATCTAACTCTAAAAATCCAACATCTTCTATTTTTCCATTATCATAAAATATATCTATATACATATAAATTCCATTATAATCAAAGTATACTCTTTTTTTAACAAGAGTTTTTTTATCAGGAATTTTAAATTTTAATAACTCATTATAAGTATCCTCATCTACTTTTTTATTTGTAACCAATATTTTTGTTTCTTCGTTTAAGACTTTATATATTGATAAATTGTAAAATAAATCGTTAAAAACAGATATCTTTCTCAGCCTTCTCTCCTCATCATTTACACTCAACAAATATGTTTGTTCAATATTAAAACTACTTCCTATATTAAAAATATAATCTAAATCACTTTTATTTAAGTCAACTAAAAATTTTTTTTGTTGTTTTTGCTGTTTTTCCTTCATAAGATCATCTAAATAATTAATAACTTCTTCAACTTTTTCAGTTATTGTTTCTTTAGGCAAAACTATTTTTAATTTAGGATGTCCTTCCCAACATTTTAAAATTCTTACTCCAAGACTTAATGCAGTTTCAACATCCTCACTTCTCGCCGAATTATTACTAGTGGTATAAAATTCTGTAGAACTAACCAAATCAATTACTAAGTCATAATTATTTAACAAATCTAAACAATTACAATTACTAACATTGCTTAACAAATTCTTAAATTGTTCATCTGTTATAAAGGCTCTATTATCAATAGTTCCCCTATCATAAATTATTAATATATTCTCTAATGGATATTTTTTAGAATACATATAAGCAGCTTTGTCATAAATATCTTCTTTAGATAATTGCAGTTTTAAGACAAGTTCTTGAAAATCTAAAATATCAATGTTATCTTCCCCAAAACATTTGACTCCCGAATTAATCATATCTGTTGCAGTTTCATTCACAACTAATAATTTTTTACCACTATCCTTAAAATGTTCTTTAATATAATTTAATATCGTGGTCTTACCACTACCAGGACCGCCAGTCAATACTACTTTTCTAATCATTTAATTCTCCTAATTTTTTTTAGTTTTTTATCTAATTCATGAATAGATGCAGTTTCTACATTAAATTGTTCTTTATTCATATCTATTTTCTTGTCAAGTAAAATATAATAAATCATATTAATGACTCCCCTATGTGTAATCATCAATGTATTATCATCTTCTGCAAAAATTTTTTGTAAATTCTTTTGAACTCTTTTATACAAATCAACTAAAGATTCGCCTCCTGGATAAACACTATAAATATCTAAATTATCTAAAAAATCTTTATAATTTCCACTAGCTTCTTCTTTTTGCATACCATTTAGAATTCCCTTATTTTGTTCTTTTAAAATATCTGTATATCTTATGGGAACCTCAATTTTTTTATTAACTATTTCTGCTGTTTCCTTACACCTCATAACATCACTACAAATAATTTGTTTAATCTCTAAATTTTCTTTTATCCAATCAGAATTAGCAAGAACATCTTCTTTTCCTTGCTTAATTAAGTGAACATCACTCCATCCACCAATATAATTTTCATCATCAAGTCCATGTCTCATCAAATAAATAATAACTACCACCTCCATTTAAACTATAACATACAAGCATATTAAAAAAATCTATGATTTGTAGATATATCTTTATATAAAAAAACTCACAATATTGTGAGTTTAATTATTCATCTCCAAAAAAATCATCAAAAAATTCATCATCACTAACATCATGTTCTGAAACAACTATATCATCAAGTTTTTCTATTTTTTCTGGCTTTTTAGATTCAGTTTTTGGCATCTCTCGTTTTACAAAACTACTATTTGAATTAGCATTTAAAATATCGTTAAATGTTTCAAATTTTTCTTCCTTTTTCTCAGGTTGTTTTTTCTCTGTTAAATCTAATAAATCAAAAGTATCAATTTCATTTTTACTTTCTTCTCTGGGTGGTCTTTTTTCAACCTTAGGTTTTTCTTTTAATTCTTGTTCTTCTTTTTCTAATGCTGCTATTTGTTGATCTAATTTTTTTAGAAAATCATCAACATTAACTCCATTTTTTCCTGGAGGAAATATAGAGTTACTATTTGAATTTGAAGGCACTGATGCATTTGGCATTCCAGGTTCTGCTGGTTTTGCAAATGGATTACCTCCACCTGCATTAAATATCTTATCTCTTCTTCTAACTTTAACAAACTCTCTCAAATCAAATAAAGCAATTGGTGTAGTTTGTCTTTCAACAAATTCTGCCTTAGGAAACTTTTTACCCCAATCTATTTGATAACTTGGAATAAGCTTAGTTCTAAAAGGTCCCATTCTCTGTCTGATAATAATTACTTCATTCATCTTCATTTTTTGCAAATCAGAAACAGTAACCAAAGGGGTTGAAGCAGTTTTATCTTTCTCTTTACTTTTCTTTTCACCACATAACTTACTAATCTCTTCTAAAGCAGCAAGTTCTGTTGTTAATAAATAAATCAAATTACCACAGTTACCTCTTATAGTTTCAGCATCATCTTTACCATAAACATCATTAAGTTGAGCAAAGTTTTGAATAATCATAGTCATTCTAATATCACGACTTCTTGCCGCAGTTACCATTGTTGTAACATCTTTTAAAGGTGGCATATTGGCAAACTCATCTAATATAAAATTAGTTCTAAAAGGTAATTTTCCATTAGGACTCTTTTGAGCAACATCAATTAATGTTTCATAACATTGCTTAATAAATATTGTTGCTAAAGCATGATATGTAGTTTTTTCATCATGAATAATCATAAATACAGCAGTCTTTTGTTTTCCAATACTTGCCATTTCAAAATCACTGTGACTTAGCATTTCTGACAATTGTTCACGAGATGCAAATAAACGTATTTTACCTCTAAATACTGATAAAATACCTCCCTTAGTATCTGTAGGAGAATTAATAGTATTTGAAGCAAAAGTATAAGCACTAGATTGTTCTCCTTTTAAACCAAAATATTCTTTAATGTAAGTAGAATTGCCAGCAAATCTTTCTTCACCAATTGTAGTAGCATAACTAATAGAATTTAAATTAACTTCTTCTTCTTTAGCATCCTGAAACAATCCTAAAGCTACACCAGCAAAATAATCCGAAGCACTATTCTCCCAAAAAGGATCTTGAGCTTTTTTATCTTTAAAAATATTGCTACCAACATCATCCAATAACTCAGTAGCTTTATCTACGTTTCCACTTTTATATAACCTGTATGGTAAAGTTAAAGGATTCCAAGCATTACCCATATTAGGATCACGGAAATTAAGTACAATTATATTATAACCTCTTGATTTTAATCTTTCTGCGTGTTCTTTGTAAATTTCTCCTTTGGGATCAGTTACAACCATACTTTCCCCACGTTTAATTAACGAATGAATTAAAGGGTGAACTAATGCAGTAGTTTTACCACTACCAGTTGCTCCTACAACTAAATTATGAAATTCTCCATTATCAACCCACATGCTCTTACCGTCATTAATTAATGGTATACCAGCAACATCTGCAGTTTCTTGAGCAATATCAACTTTAGCAACTTTAAAAGCTTTTTTCATCTCAGATTCTTTAGTCCAACGATTATAGCCTTTTTCTTCTTTTTCTCCTATTTCTAAACCAAATCCCTTACTTCTATCAAAAATATAAGATGAGACACTAACAAATACAACAATCAAAACTCCAATAAATACTCCAAGCGTTCCAACAATATAATCCGGAGTAAAACCTAAAAGAGGATGAAATCCCACAAACTTTCCTTCATTAATAATTGTAATAGCATTCGTAACCGCCAATGAACTTAAAAACAAAAGAAAAACACAAAAAACTGCAAATATAACTAAATCTTTAGGATTAACTTTAAATTTCATAGCGGCCTCCTTTCATCATTATATAATATTTTTTTATTTTTTACTATTATTTTTTATTAGAAATACTTATTTTAAAAAATACTATTAAAACCCCTAATGCCAATACTGATCCTAATATAATTAATATATAATTTAAAATAGAATTTTCTTTTTCTCCAAATACATTTATCTTTTTTTTATTATCATAAGTAATGTTAATAATTTTATTTTGATAATTATTTTTATTAATAACCCATATATACTCGTCATTAACAATTTTATCTGCATTATTACTAGTAACATTCTTATCAGTTTTAAAAACAATATTTATTTCATCCAATAATTCATAATTATTAAATATATTTTTTATCTCTCTGGCTTTTATATAATTATCAGTAATATTAACTTTTTCAAATAAACTATAAACTATAGAAGAATTATTAAAATCTTCCTTCTCAGAATAAGAATAATTTAAATTTAGACCAGAAACCGTACTAAAACTTTTATTATAATGTGGATAATTATTATCATCCCCATCACCTGATTGAATTTTATAATTAACTAATAAATTCATATTATTAAAATAATCTTCCAACAAAGCATTTAAAGTATAGCCATTACTTGTTTCTACATTTGAACTAGGAATAATCAATTTTTCTTCCAAGCTATCATTATAGTATGACAACTCATAATTCGCAGTACATCCTGTTAGCATAAACAACATTACAAACAACAAAAATATTTTTTTCATTCGCATTTTACCACTAACCTTCATATCTATATATCGTTACATAATCATGAGTAGAATCCTTGTAATGGACATGGCCACCACTTTCAACTTTTTGAATACTGTTACTTGTAGGATAAGAACTTTTAACACTTCCCCATCCAAAAGTCTGATTTTCATTTATATAAATTTCTCCATGATGACCTTTAGTACTATATAAAGCACCTGCATGTGCTATCAAAACATCACCAGTTTGTAAAGAATCTATTTCATCACTACTATAAGCCTTCCATCCACAACTTGCAACGCTTTGCGCCCACGATCCATCAGGATAAACCATATCTCCAGAATATGATTCAGGAACATCACTTCCACACATATAACTCATGTAAGCTGCAACAAATTCCGTACAATCATCACCAAAAGATCTAGAACCAAACGGAGTTTGATAATATTTTCTAGATCCAGAATTACCATTCTGATAAGTAGAAACATTTGCAATATACCAAGTACCAACCTCCTCTAATTTACCTGCTAAATCGCCTCCAGCTCCAGCACTAGTACCACATCTCGTATTACCAGAACTACTTATTGAACTAGTTACATAATTATTAATTTCTTTATTTGTATCAGTATTATAATGAACCCCATCGTTAGTATTAATACTTCCTTTAATTGCATTATAAGAATCAATATATTTATCTGGAAAAGCACTCTTTAATTTATTATTAAATTCCTCTATATCACTATTTCTTGCAGGATCCCCACTAGCACTTGCTTTAGCATCATCAACAGGATTAACACTCATAACATAAAAAGTATTATTTGGATATTTCGCCATTAATTCTTTATAATAATTAATATAATTATCAATATTGTATAAATCATTAACTCCCAAACTTAAAACAACTATTGAGCCATCTTTTATAGTAGACTCTAACTCGCTAGTAGCAGTTGAAGTTAACCACGAATAACCTTGACTGCTTGCAGCAACATACTGCACATTTGTATTATCTAAAGAATCCCTCATACCTTCAATACGAGAATCCCCTACATATAGCAAATTATTTTCTACCTCTTCTACTGTACAATTTCTACTTCCTCTAGAACCACTTGGCATTGCCGTAGAACCATTAGTTAAATCTAAGTTACCAAAGTCTTTCGCAGAAACAATAGAAACCATTATTATTAAAAATAAAAACACTACAGAACCAGCTATAATTAACTTCTTTTTACCAATTAATCCCACTATATCAAGATTAAATCCTCCACTAGAATTTCCACCACCAAAATCAAGTAATGATTTTTTATTTGATTTTGAAGTATTATTTAATTCATCTCCTTGAGGAATTTCACTAGATTTTCCTAAAGAAGAATCGGAATGAGTTGATCCTTTTGTTAAAGAATTTTTAGCAGCTTCTCCCGCTCCATTTTTTGTGGCTCCTGATACTCCATTTTTTGCAGCACCACTAGTAGCTCCTTTTGCAGCACCAGCGGCACCACTACCTGGATTTACATAATCTAAAGCCTTATCTGCAGCATCGGTCACTCCACTTTTATCAAGTTTAACAGCATGTTTTCCAAGTTCTGTACGTTGCATAAGTTTTCCAGCACCTTTTATTATTTTCTGCCCAGCTTTAGTATTACTAGCCATATCTACAACTGTACCACCAACTCCTGGAGCAAAATAAGTCGCAGCTCCCTTTAAAGCGGTTTTAGCAAGTTTTTCATTAGACTCCTCAAATTGTTCTTTTTCAGTCTTTTCCCCATCTCTTCTTGCTTCATACTTTTCCATAAGGATCTCCTCCTTTCTATCTCATTGAAACTGTATACCTATCAAAATAAACCCGGTATTGTAAAACCCCAGTTTCTCTAAATATAAATAAATTATTATTAGCATCAATTATATCAAAATCTCTATAATTAGATTTATCAGTTACAGCATATTTTAAAACAACTGCTTGTCTAGTTTTATCACTTAAAATACCCTCAATATACTCATTAAATTTTTCATAACTTCCAAATTTTTCTTTTCTATAATTTGCATCCAATAAATTATAAGCTTCTTCTCTATCATTGAGTATTTTATAAATATATTCTTGCAAATAAATTCTCGCCATTTGATCATAAGTAATATTCACTGGAATATACTCATTTACTTCATAATTTTTTAAAGTAACTTCTTCTCTTTCATAATAACCATCTTCTTTACTTTTTTTAGATAACACAAGAACTATACAAGATATTATAACTAATATTACAAAAATAATTAACATAATATTTTTTTTTATATATTCCATAATCTCACCTATTTAAATAACTCTCCACTATAAGGCATAATTGAAAAAACCTTATTCTTACTATCTAAATTAACTATATAATAAGCTTCATACCTTAAAGGATCATCATCTATAATATCTTTTTCAACATATCCATAAACATAATATTTTGTTATATGGCTATTAACTTTTTCATAAAACATCTTTCTTGAATTAAAATTAATATTTCCCTCATAAACATTAATAAAATTTAAAACATTAGTAGAATTAATATTATTATTTTTAACAAAACTATCATCCAATACTTTTAATAAAAAATCAGTATTACGAGATTGAACATAAGTTAAATAACGATATACACAAGAATTTACTGTATAAAACTCATTATAATTTTTTAAAACACTAACCTTTTTATTTTCAGTTACTAGAGCATCTTTACCATCTCTTTTTTCTAAATATACCAAAGTTAAAGCAACTGCAAATAGTAAAACTAAAATAATAACTAATATTATATTATTTTTCTTCATAAATATCTCCTAACTGTTAAGTTCATAATTATGATAATGAAACAATTGCCATTCAGCTTTTCTTCTTCTTTCAAGACCACTTAAGTATCCAACTCCCTGTCCAGTTACTGGTTTGCTCATATAATTATCATATAAAGCGTCAGTATCACCATAATTTAAATACATAGAAGGAAAATTATTAATATTACCACAATTATAATAACGACTTACTAAAGCTTCAATTTGATATTCAGCTAAAGTAATATTATTTTCAGATAATTTATTTCTAACATTATTAAATGCTTCATTTATTTCTTCATTCTCAACAGCATCCACTATTGATTTATCAATTGTATCACCAAAAGTCATTCCTGTAACATCAATTCCCTTTTGTCTAAATCTTTCAATATTATATTTTAACGCTACTCCATATCCAACAGTTGGAATACCAGCGCCATCATCATGTACTACGTATTTTCCATCTCTTTCTGGTGCAGCATTACCATTTTCCCAAGAATGTAAAAATGTAATAAAATCACTTGATGCAGTTCCGCCACAAACTCCACTCATAGTTCGAGGATTTTCACTAGATAATATTGTCATAGGATCAACACTAGAACTTGAACTATTGGTTCCTTGTCTAACTTCAAAGTGTAAATGTGCTCCAGTAGAATTTCCACTACTACCAACTTTACCTATAACTTGGCCTTGTTTTACACTATCGCCTTCTTTAACAGTTATACTAGAAGCGTACATGTGCGCATACAAGGTATAAGTTCCATCATTATGTTGAATAACTACATAATTTCCATAACCTCCACCACAATTATCAAGTGAAGTACTACTTGGACAATTAGTTGGGTCGCTACTTGTGGGATAAACAACAACACCATCTTTTACCGCAATTACATTACTAACATTTTCAGTTCCAGCTAAATCAACACCAGTGTGGTTCTTCATTTCTCCAGTAATAGGATGCTTACGATTTCCATAAGGACTATTAATATTTAAGTTACTAGGAGCATCTTTAGCAAAAATTGCATTACCTTCATTAGTAGTAGTATCTCCACCTATAGGCCACCATAAAGATCCTCCAGTACAACTAGAACTATAACTATCAGGAGTATTAGCCATATAATCTTCATAATCTTCGAGTATTGACTTAATTTCTTTAACTATTCTTTCACGTATCTTAATAATATCAGCTTCATTAGCTTCATACTCACTTTCACTTAATTCAGTCATACGAGAATGATTAGTTTTTTCTAATATTTTTTTATACCTATTTGTTAAATGTTTTTTCGTATCAAAATAAGTAGATTCCGTTAAAAACTTCCAATATATATCATAATTAATTTGTTTTCCATTAATTACTTTATAACTAACCCCACCATTATTTAAACAATCATCTCTATTTTTGTCTTTTAAACCAAATAATCTTCCAATAAAACCTAATTTAGATATTAAATATTCAGAATAATTTAAATCATAAGTTTTTATTACTGAACTACAAGTATCTCCATCTAGAGTTCCAGAAGCACAATATTTATTTCCATTAGAATCCACAGATGGCGTTCCAGCATTCCCATTACAAACAGCTTTATAAGAAAACATATGCTTTAATAAAATTTTTAAAGAATCTTTTTCATTTTGATAATATTCAATACTTTCATCAGTATCAACATCATAACTATCAATATCTTCTTCAGTATCAATATTATAAGCTGAACCATCCATGTATTCTTTTTTATACTCTTCTGGTAATTCTGTAAATGTATCTGGTGTTAAATCAAAAAAAGAAGTTGCTAACACAATGTTATCATTTAATTTAAACCCTTTTCTTTCATATTTTGCTAGTAATTTATATAATTTTACATAATATTCTTTTTTTCCAGACAAAACAATTTCTACACATTCTTTAACAGACATATTACCAGAATTATGAGTACAATAATCAGTCCAATAATCTATATTTTCATCATAAAATTTATCCCAGTCAAAATCAGCATACGCAAAGTTAGCTGCTTCAACTCTAATAGAAAAAAGAGCTATTAAAACTAAGCATATCGAAATAATACCTTGTTTTAATAACTTATATTTTTTCATATTCATTAGCTTCACCGCCTATAATCCTCCGCCTGACCCAAAGGAATCTAATTCTTCTTGAGTAACAACCACATTTATTCTCATTCTTCTATTACCACAAACAAACAAAGCCTCACCTTGAGAATACGTTTTAATACTCTCTTTTTCATTATCATTCAAATCAATTAATTTTGCTAAATCCTCTACTGCTTGTTTTTTAAGTCCCATAACTAAATAATAAGAAGCATTATCAAATATTGCTTTACCGTGAACTATTATTTTATCAGCAGCAAAGTCAGTTGGTTGTTGAGTAATTATTATTGTACCTGTATTGTATTTTCTACTACGTCTTTGAATTTGTGCTAAGAATTCTGCACCCAATTCATTTCTACTTCCTAAAAGAACGTGAGCTTCATCTACAAGCATAACTGTATTTACAGATTTATCTAAACATAATCCCCAAGCAAACTTTAAGATATTAAAGAATAATGCATTTCGAATATTTTCATCACTATTCATAACTTCTTTTATATTAAATACCATAAAGTCACTATCTCGCTCAATAGTAGTATGGCCAGTAAAATAATAACGTAATTCTTTAACAAAAGGTCTTATCTTTAATTCTAATCTTTCCAAAACATCTTTTTCTTTTGTCATTTCTGGAATAGATAATAATCTCCCCTTAATAGTTGAATAGACATCATCAAAAGTCGGAAAATCTTCAGGTTTAAAATTACTAAAATCAGTATTAAAATCAATATTAAAACGTTTATAAGTATCTTGTAATACTTCACTAAACATTGCAAGTACATCTTCTTCAATAGATGGACTATAATACTTTAAAAATGCTTTTAAAGATTGCAAAGTTCTAGTTAAAACTGTATAACCTAAACCTTGTTTTAATTCATCCTCATCAACATCTGCAACAACTTCTAATGGATTAATTAAACCAAATTCTCCACCTTTTCCTAGAGAAATAAAATCACCACCATAAGTTTTTGTCATTTCCTCAAGTTCACCTTCAGGATCTATACAAATAATTTGACAACCATTTCTTATATGAGTTCTAAGCATTAATTTTGCAGCAGTAGATTTACCACTACCACTCGTACCTAATATAATCATATTAGCATTATTTCTATTAAACTCTTTTCTAATTTGGTATAAAAATTGGTTAAATAATACAACTCCTCCTGAAAAATCTACACCAAGCAAAGTTGGAGCTGAATTATTATTTCCAGGATCTTTTATACTATCAAATACAAAAGGATACATTGCTGCAATAGTAGGACTAGGTATCGGCGTTCCTACTCTAGCTTCAATATCTTGTTTAGGAAAAATTGGAATTATAGATTTTAGAACTTTCTCTTGTTCAAACATCATTGGTATTCCTCTCATACCCAAAGCATCCAAATAATTTCTTACTTGAATTTTTTTCATTTCCAACTGATCTTTAGTTTCAGCAGATAACATAACATGCATTTGAAAATCAAATATTCTAGATTGAGTAGAAGCAAGCATAGATACAAATGACTCTAAAGACTCATAATCTTGTCTAATACTTTCTTGCATAGTTCTATCATTTTCACTTTGATATCTTTGCTTTAAATCAGCTATCTCTTTATTAATCATTTTTGACATAGTTGAAAATTCTATAGGAATATGTTTAATAACTAATTTAACACCAGGGATACTAGTTACATTAGCAAGAAATCCTGGGCCAATCATCTTTGGAAAATTAACAATAGTTAAAATAGTACAATACATATCGCTAATAACAAAATCATTTATATTAAAATCTAAACCTTTAGGAGCCAACTCACTTTTTAATTTATTATTCACTAGCAATCACCGTCCCAAATTCCGTTTTTCTATTTCCATTTAGAAAACTATCCAATAATACTCTTAAATCCTCATCGCTAACTTGTTTGGAATTAAGTCCACATGAAGCAAGACTTGATATTAACTGATGTACTCTTTTTTGAAGAGTTTCAATTTTTTTATCTCTAAATATAATAAAGTACTCTGTATCAACAGCATTGATTTCAGTACTTCTAAATCTTTCTCCTTTATTAATATCTTGAGCAATTAATTTTCTTATTTGTTGATTTGGAGCTTGATTATATAAAAGTTGTAATTGTGCTAAATACATATTAATATCAACAGGTCTATCAGCAACCATTAACCAAAATTCATAATCAATTGAATTATAAACATTTCTAAAATTAAATATAATTGCTTGTTGTTCAGTATAATCTAAAATAAATATATTTTTAGGTTCTATTTTTACACCAGTCACATAATATTTACCTTCAAGTTCAATAAAACCATTCTTTATATTTCTAATTGGTAACCAATCTTCTGTAAATTTAGAATTACTTGCCATGTCTTATACACCAACCTCTCCAAAAATAAGTTCTTCTATTAGCAAAATATTGATAAACGTTTTTTATAAAAGTTCTAACATTATGGTGATTAGGAACAGGTAATACTAAAATACCTGTTACAAGCACCGGTGCCAAAATTATTGCAGCTGATTCAATTGTATTTTGATTAATTGTCATTAACAAAATAAAAGTTAACAAACATCCACTACCAAATATTATTAAATCAGTTACATTAAAGAAACTTAATATTAACATAGATTTTTTAGAATTTGCTGGTATTAAAAATTGATCATTCATACTTTCACCCACTCTTTATTCATTATCATTTAGCATTTCCGCCACCTTTTTTATGATTTATTGCATCTGCATCCGCTCTAACACTCTTGTATCGATCACTAGCCTTAGCTTCTTTTTTACGATTTTCAATTTCTTTTTGACGTCTTTCGATCTCTTGTTGTTTTCTATCCAAGTTTCTATTAACACTTTCTATATCTCTTTCTTGTTCTAAAACTGCATTTTCAACACCACTAAATACACCCTTAGCATCCGTCACTTCAGTAGTTAATGTTGCAGTACCATCTGCTTTTAAACCAACTTGATTATCCCTAATCATTGTATTTATAGACTCAATATCACCATTAATCTTAGCAACATCATTAGAACCAATTCCGCGGCTTTCTGCTGTTCCATTCATTACAGAATCAACAATTTGATTTCTAATATTACCTTTAGCCTTAGAAATTGCACCTTGCAATTTGCTAAGAGTTTGGGCATCAGCACCATTTGCTTTTGCAGATTCATACATTTGATTTAATTGACTTAAATTTCCCTTAATATCAACATTATTTCCATTATGGTCAATATAGCTATCGCCAGCATCATATGTAAATTGTGAGTTAGTTCTTTCAGCCCAACTATCAGCAATTTTCTTTATATCTGAACGATATCCCATAACCTCTTTATTGTAAGCTTGTCTTGTTGCGATATTCTCTCTATCTCTATCTTTTTGAATTTGAATAAGATCTTTCTCATTTTGTTCAACTTCTGCAGCATATTGTCTTTCTAAATTTCTATCAGCAGCATCAGCACGAGTTTGCATTCCTAATCCATAACGTGCCCTATCAGCCATTCTTCCTCTAAATGTTGAACCATTTTCTTTAGCTTCTCTAGATTCTTCTAATCTATTAACACCATCTTGATATCCATATCTTGCTCCCCTAGTAGCTCCACCAAAGAATCCTGATACTCTTCCACCAAATCCTTCGCCAGTAGTAGCACCATAAACTCCACCACGTACAAAACTTGTACCAGTTGCAAGAGCTTTATTATCTTTAATTTTGCTAGCAATACCAAGACTAATATCACCACTGCCACCAAGGACATCTTTAAATAATTTAGGTGCCTCTTGAGCAAATTTAAGAATACCCAAAATAATAACAACATTTGCAAGCATCGCTAAAACTACATTATCTTGCGACATATCTGCCCACATATTACTAAGTACATCAGGAACTAAAGTAATTGCATACATAGAAAAATATATGATCGCTAATCTAACAAAAAGAGAAATATAAGTACTCTTGATTCCATTAAACCATGCATTAAATTTCTTATCATTAGGCATTATACGCAACATCACGGGAATGGGTGAAACAAGCTCATAAAAAGCCATCTTCCCAACACGTACTCCAATATCTAGTGCAAAAGAAACAAACATCCACAAAGCAAAAATACCTGCACCAGTAGAAATTATCCAGTTATACTCCATGTCGTTATCTTTAGCACCATCTTTCAAATCCTCATTCCAAATAAACAAAGTCATATTTTCGTTTGCTAAAGCATCATCATAAGCTTGGACGTAAGTTGCACATAAAGAATGTGCAGAAGGATCAGCTTTACAAGAATTATATGATTGTCCATCAGGATGATAAAAAGCCGAAAAAATACTCAAAGCAACATTAATACCTGCTTTCTCGTTTGAAGAATTTTTGTTATTTGCTGTTCCAAAAATCAAATTACCGATAACATCACCATCTATAATATGATTTTGAACAGTAGTCATATAACTAAAAATTAAAGGTAAAAGTGTTACAAGAGCAATAGAAATAATAGCATTTTTTATAACTTGTGACATATTACCTAACTGTTTTCCATCTGGATTAACAATTAACAATATTAAGTTATAAGCAAATATAAACAACATGGCAATACCAACAATAATATATATTCTTCTAGTAATAGCTTCAATTTGTTCTCCACCACCGAAAATATCTACTTTAGCAACTAAAATAAATATACGATACATCCAATTTATAAACAAATAAACAACGTTATCTATTAAAAGCCAAAGATTAATCCAAATACCATAAAACCAATCTCCTATCAAAGATGCATTTAAAACCAGATTGCTCATTAGAACACCTCCATTTCTAACTATTTATACAAGTTGTATAACTAGGGTCAATTAAGCCCAAAAAGAAATCTAATATATTAGGCAAGAAAAACAATATAATTGCAAATAACAATCTTTTTAAAAGTTTTTGAAAAGCCTTTTTCATTTCTCCTTCAACCTTGCCAGCAATAGCTTTAATAAAATCATAAGTACTCATTACAACAATCAATATTGGAACAACAAATTTAATTATTTTAAAAACACCTTGTAAATCCTTTACAAGCAACGCCAAAGATGAACAATTAGCTTCGGCAACACTAGCACTAGTATTAGGAACCGTTGTATTATTAGAATTACCATCTACGACATTAACTTTAATAATCTTTTCTTCACCTTGTTCACAAGTTATTTTAACATTAGCTTCACCTACAGTTAAGGCCTTTGCTTTACAAACATCATTATTAAACGAAACTTCAACATTACTATCAAGTGTTGTACAATTAGTTATTGTACAAGCACTATTTCTAAAAACACTTTTGGTTTCCCCAACATTAACTCTAACATCGGCATTAACTTTAATACAACATAAAGCACAATATATAATTATTAATACAACAACTACTTTTTTATCCACATGCCACCAACTCAATCTATTTAGTATAATACACTAAATATTATAACAAACAAAAAAACAACTGTAAAGTTGTTTTATCCATCTAAACCTTTTCCTTCACAATCCCCAGGTTTCAAAATACAATTTGAACAAACTTGGAATTCAGATTCAGTCATTAAATTATTATAGTCACTTATCCATCCAAATACTAACATTACTAATGATGGTATGAAATAAATTAAAATACCTGCAGCTAATCTAACACCAACTTGTTTAGCAGCCTTTTTAATTTCATCATCTTTACTAGCAACTACTGCTTTACCTAAATCAATCATTCCATAAATAACGATTATTAAAGGTATAGCTACTTTAAAAATTGTTACAACATAACCAACAATTTTTAACATCCCAGACATTTCTGAACAAAAATCATTAAATGCCCCTAACATTACTAAATTCATATATACCTCTTCTTTCCTACAACAACATCATATATTATTTATATATTTTTGTCAATTACGAATAAATGTTAATGTCTACTAAAAAGTCCTCTTTTTTTAGGAGCTTTTCCATCACCCACATACTGTTTAGTAAATCCTAACTTAACAAGTAAAGAATCAACAGTTAACACTCTTTCAGATCTATCATTAAAGTTATTTACACAAGCAAATACTCTAGTACCTATTTCAGTTTCAAATTCAGATACATCTTTCTCTTTAAGAGCAGTTTTATTTAATATAATTTTCTTTCCCCTTAAATTATCAAAGACAACTCTATTACGTTTCATTAATTTTGTTAATTTAATAGTTGAAGGTTCAACAAGATAAATAACATCATTACAAAAGCTAGTATCATCAAATTTATTTAAATCAACAATTACAACTTTGCACTCTTTATGTTCATTAATCTTCTTAATAGCATCTGCTTTAGAAGTACAAGAATATAAAAAAGGTGAAGTAAAAAATATAAAATCTTGTTTATTAAGTTCAATCCCAATAGTTGGATAATTTATATTAAGTTGTTTAACCATTTGTACAACCAACGTAGTAGCTCCAGCTCCATCAGTTAAATCTTGAACACCTATAATTCTTAAATCTTCATTAAATTCCAAAGCCTCATCATATAAAGCAATATCTTTTTTTTCAGTCTTTAAAGTACTAAAACTAGTATCTGAATGATACATTTTAACATCATCATAAGTATTAGGTTTATTATATAAATCCATAACCCCTTGAAGAGTTTGAGTAAAATTATAAATTCCCATACTTATTAAATCGCTTATAAATTCTTTACTACTTTCTAAAGAAGAATCTCCAAGTAATAAAATTACTTTATTAACATCAACTGCTTCAGTAAACTTTTTAATATTATTAATATTATTAAAATCCTTAATTGCAGTAATATCCACTATCATTTTATTAAAGAAAAAATTAGTAAACATACTAATTAATTCATCAACAGAATATTCTCCATCAACGGATTTAATAATATCAATATCAAGTTTATCTAGCAAATCTTTTCGCTTATTTGCAATAATTACGTTCATAAATCCTCACTAACTTAATGTCCACCCATTTTTAGGAAAATATATACTCATAGTTTCTCCATTAACATGGAATGTAAAAACATCTCCAAAAATAGGCAAATCCAATCTAAAAAACACTTCTACACTATAATAAGATTTTTCAAGTCCTGTATCAGTATCCTGTATTTTATTTTCTTTAACACAATACAAAGACTTTGATTGATTAGTTGCTACGCCATCCTTGTCAAAACCTTTTCCACCATTTCTACATGGCCCCTTAAGAATATATCCTTCACTCTGCAAATAATTATATATATCTGCAACAGTTGAACTATTAACACCTTCATTTTTTTCTATTAAATCAACAACATTATTTTTAACTTTAAAAGCTTTAGAATAATTAATTGAAACTGCCAAAAAACTAGCAAATAAAACAATGAAAGTCATAACAATTCCTAAAAGCCATGCACCACCAATAGACTCTCTCACTTTATAACAAGCTTTCTATAAAGACTATTTATTTGGGTCATCACAAGTTACAGTAGTAGTTGCACCAGAGCTATTTACCGCTGTACAAGTACATACTCCACCTGTACAATTAGTACACCCATATGCTGCAGAACATAATTGATTATGTTCTAAACTACGTTTTATATTTGGAAATATAACAGTTAAGAACAAAACACTTAATGCAGCAATTGCAACAATTGCAACAGCAGTCATACTTAATTCTCCACTTGCTTCTTTCATTTAAACATTCCTCCTTATTTTCACCTATTATTATACCTAGTATTATTTTTTTTTTCAAGAATTTTTGTAAACAAAAACACTACTAAACTAATACTTGATATTATTATTCCCATTTTTAAGCCTTTTATGTGATATTCAAAATCTATTTTATGGCGGCCCTCAGGTATTTTAAAACCTATTATCCCACCTAATATTTTATTATAATTAACTTTTTCTCCATCCACTTTTATTAAAATATTTTCATCATAAGGAATTGTTAATACTGCATAATTTTTATCAGAAGTTGATTGTAAATCCCCCGTAAACCCAAAAGAATTAAATGTAATATCTTCAATAACATTCTCATTTAAATCATTAATTACATTAGTAAAAACTTGTTTATTTACACCAGTAATATTTTTAAAATTATTTAGAACTGATTTTAAATCTCTTGGAATAGTTAAAATGATTTCTAACTTATCTCCTTTTCTTACCTTATTCACACTATTAACCTTTTTATTATTATAAATTACATTGATGGTATCTTCGGTATCATATTCAACTCCAGATTTCAAATAAGTAAAATACTGTCCTTCTAATAAATCAAGATTAATATACATATCTTCATCAAATATATATTTAAACCTTACTTTCCCATCGTAATTATCGTTAATTAAAGAAAAAATACCATCATTTAATTTAACATTATCATATACTATACTTGGTGTTAATTCCTTCAATTTTAAATTATACTTATTTTTTGTAAAATCATTATACAATTTTACAATATCATCAATAGAATTATTTAAATCATTATATAGATCATCACTATTCACTAAAAATCCTAAGCTTTTAATAACTACACCATTATGTTTTTCATAACACATATCATCTGATTTAAAATAAACAGTATTTCCAATGCCAAAAAACGAATCAAATAAAAAATTGGATTTGTAGGAAATTATGTGCATATAATTTTCACTATTTTCACTATTTTTATTACTTTTATTTACAAATAAACTTAAATTATTATTATAAATTGAAACGTAATAACTAACAGAATTATAATTATAAAACATACCACTGTTATAACTATCATACGTTTCCATTCTTAGATAGTTATTATTTTTTAAATTATCATAAAATTCAGCAATATCTTTTTCCTTTTTTAAATTAACTGTACGATCATCATATTTAGCATAAGCAAATGAAACATTAAAAGAAAATATTTGATTACATAATAATTCACATAATACTAAAAATATAATTAAATATTTGCCTTTTTTCTTATCCATAAAAAATATATAGCAAAATAAAGATAATAAATTGAATATTATCATATAATAATAAATATTATCTAATTCTTTAAAATTAATTAAATATAATTTATATAAAAATGATAATAATATTGTAACAATTGTAACTATATAAATAATAATTTTATTTTTAATTTTAATTTTAGGAATATTTAAAAAAGTATTATAAGAAATTAAAACTAAAAAAGCATTAAAAGTAAAAACAAACCTTCCAGGTAATCCTACTGGCTCCTGAAATACATGCCAAGCATCATAAAATAAATTAAAACTTAAAGAAAGAAAATATAATAAAATTATTATCAATAAAGAAGCCTTATATTTTTTATTGATATCTTTTCTAAAGAAAGTAAAAATAATTAAAACTATAACAAGTAAAGTAATAAAAACTGGTGCACATGTACCTATTAAATCTGTAACAAAAGTACTAGAAGAAGTTAAATTATAAAAGAAAGATCCTCCATTTTTATTAATAGCAAAATATTTTAAGCCTTCGTAATATGAAGTTCTTCCCTGCAATAAACTGTAAAAAGTAGGAATAGTTATAAAAGAAGAACATAAACCACAAAATAAACTTGTAATAAAAAATTTTTTTATCTTTTTTAATTTAGTCTTTTTATTAAAATCCTTATTATATAATAAAAAGAAAAAATAAATTACCAAAAAAACACATATCATATAAGCTGTATAATAATGAAATATTATCATTAAAGTAAGAGTAATAAAATACATTAAATTTTTATCATTACTTACTATTTTATCTATTCCTATCATAATTAATGGTAACATATATAATGCATCTAAAAATTGATAATTAAAATAATAAAGTGAAACAAATCCACATAAAGAATATATTGTAGAAAATAATAGTGACCATTTATTATATCCATTTTTATAATTCAATAATATATTCATACTAAGTCCTATTAATCCAATTTTAAAAATTATTAAAAGAAAGAAAAATATTTCAAATTGATAATTTTTAAATAAAAAATACACTAAATTAAGAGGATTAGCTAAATAGGTTGTAAATATTGGATAAAAATTAGTGCCTAAACCTATTTTAAAAGTAAAGAAATTTCCTTGTCTTAAACCTTCAAAAAAAGCAGGATATTGACTAAAAGCATCTTTTATTCTAAAGGATTGATCTCCAAAAGGATACAAATTCATAAAATACATTGCTAAACAAAAAATTAATATAGGAATTAAAAATGCTAAAAAATAATGTAAAAATTTTTTCATTTTACTCACCTCTATTTATATTAAAAGAAAAAACTCTTAATAAAGAGTTTATCTACATTCAGTTGGAGATAAAACACAATCAAAACATTGATTATTATCATTCGGAAATAACCCAACTGTCCATTTTACTAAACTAGGAATAAAAAATATAAATATTCCTAAAAAAATCCTAAATGCTAAAGTTTTTACACTGGCAACAATTTTATTATCTTTAGCAATAACTGCTTGAAAAACATCTAAACTCCCCTTAATTATAATAATTAATGGAATTAAAATTTTGGCAAATATTAAGATATATCCAGCAATAACTAATAATCTTTTTACACTATCTTCGCTACAAAAGTTTTCTCCAACATAACCAACTTCTTGAGCTGGATCAGCATAAACTTTAAAAGCAAGCAAACCAATAAATATTATAGAAATTACTAGTAATATTTTCTTTTTATTCGTACTCATACTCTTTATCCCCTGCATTTTTCTTTCTAGTGTAGAAATAGAAACCAGCTACTCCTCCACCTATTGCTAAAATCAAAACCAAAATTACTATAACAACAGCTCCATTACCAGACTTACGTACAGTAATTGTATATTCTTGAGTAGTTGCACCATCAGGAGCGGTAACAACAACTTTAATCATACTATTATTTTTTAAATTTTCGTTGCCTTGAACCATATAAATTGCACTACTATCCTCTGTAGTTGCTTCTATTGACAAAGTACTTTCTTTTTTTATTTTTAAAGAATAATTATAAGTATCAGGATCAAAATTTATATCATATCCATCAACAGTTAAAGAAGCTAATTTAGCATTTTTAGATAATACTTCTTTTCTGTTAATATTAATTACATAATTATCTGTACTTCCATCTTGGGCAGTAACCGTAATAGTTACAGTGTTTACTCCATCACTCAAACTTACTGCCCCTGTTCCACTAACAGTTGAAGTTCCAGATTCAGCAGTTGCTTCAACATTAATACTAGAAATAGTAGATTCAACTTCAATGCTATATTCTTTAACATCTTTATTAAAATTAATTGATCCACTAGATACCTTTAAACTACTTAAGTAAGTATTATTATCTAAAGGTGCAGCTGTAGTTGGAGCTTCTGTTGTTGGTGCAACTGTAGTAGTTTTTGTTACCTTTTTAGTAGGTTTTACATATTTAGATCCATTAGCTGTTCTATTACAATCAAAATAATTTAAAGTAGTACAATATTTTACTACAGTACCTGTACAACTACTATTCTGATAATCATCACATCCAGATTTAGAAACAGTAATATATGGATTTAAATTACCATTTGAACAAGAAACTGATTCAGTTGAATAATAACTAAATTTCCATCTATTACCACTACAAGTAGCTTTCATACATCTTCCAAAATAAGTATCATTATCAATAAGCATATTAGAATCTTGAAACTTAGAACAACTATATTCAGTTAAATTACTGCCTACTGAATCTCCAGAATTTGCAGCATTAACTGAAACACAAAACATGCAACAAAATAAAACTAGCACTAAAAAATTAATTTTTTTCATAGCTTAACCTCTTTCAAAAAAAGGAGTCATTCAATATGACTCCACTACCATATTGTATATATTTATCATATTACAAAACGGTTCATAAATCAAATATTTTTAAATAAATTTTTCTTTTTAGAAACGACTAAAACCAAATAAGCTACCCCAGCCATTAAAAACAAAACTATAAAATAAGTCTTCACACCAGTATCTTTACTTTCAGTTGTACCAGTTATTTGACCATTTGAATTAGTTGACGTTCCATTTCCATTATTTGTTGTTCCATTATTACTTGATCCACTAGAAGAACTTCTTGTTGTAGTCGGTGTAGTTGTTGTCCCTGAATTATTCGTATTTCCTGAATTACTACCATTATTACCAGTATTACTACCAGAATTATTTCCAGAAGAACTTGTAGGACAAACTACTTTCCATAGTTCTGGAACATAATAATTTCCTGTAGCAGAAGTCTCTTCGCTAGGAAGAGCCGAAGCAATTCTAGTTGCAGTTGCTACACTTCCATCACTACACTTGTAATTGCTTTTAGGATTCATTCCACTCAAATATGTAGTTGTTGTCCCATTTCTTTCAGCAATTACTTTAATACAAGTCTCTCCAGTATTACCTGAAGTACTCCATTTATTATACCCATTGTTTTGTAATCCAGATAAACATGATGAGTTACTTTTTTCACAATAAGTCTCACTTATTCCACTACAACTCTCAGCTTTAACTATTAGTGGAAAAATTAATAAAATTATTAAACTAACAAAATACTTTTTCAATATAACACCTACTCTGCATAATAATCATTAATAGATTTTCTTCTTTTCTTTATACCAATAAATAGTATACCACATAAAATTATACCAACACCACTGATTAAACCAATAGTTTCTATTTTTTTATTAAATTTATCTTTTTGAATATCAATAATATATTCTCTAGATTGACCATCTTCAGCAACTACTTTTAATCTAACTGTACTAAATGCTGTTAAATTATCATTCCCTTTAATAAATATTTCTGAACGATTACTCTGAGGTGTTGCAGCTATAACTAAAGTCTTCTCCGATTTAATTTTAACTTCATAATTCAATTTATCAGAATTAAAATTTATATCATATCCATCTATACTAAGCATACTTAACTTCGTTTCACTAGAAACATCTAAACCAGTTTCATTTCTCAAAATATTCAAATAATACTTATTTACTTTTCCTGATTTACTGCTAACTTTAATTATAAAATTATTATAACCAGGAGAAAGTTCAACATTAGATGGATTAACAATTTCTTCTACACCTTGATTATTTTTATAAATTGTTACTGCATCTCCACCATTAAGTGCTAAAGCATATATATCCAAACTATCAACTTCATATTCAACAGTAGTATTATATTCAAAAACTTCTGAATTAAACGCAATATATGCTTTAGATAAACTCAATGAAGACAATAAAGCTTCTCCACCTTCTTCTTCATTTTTATCAGTTTTTACAAATATTATTGAATATGCTCTAATAGTTCCAGTTTGACTTTGTACTTTTAATAATACCTCTGTGCGTTCATTTTTAAGTTCAATTTTACGTGGACCAAATCCATCTACAAATTGAGAACTCTTACTACTTAAAACCCCATCTACACTAACACTCTTTTTATTTTTTCCAACATTTACAATATATTCTGTTTTATAAGGATCAAACTTAATCTTTCCAGAACTTAATGTAATACTTTTTAATGTATTAGTAGAATCTCTATCATCATTTCTAGTTACTAAAATAGTATAAGTTCTTACTTTACCATTCTTATCTTGTATCTTTATTAAAATAGTATTAATACCATAATCAAGATCCACTGTTCTAGGTTCAAAACCACTTACATAATGAGAATCATTACTTGTTAAAGTTGCATAAACAGTTATTGATGAAGAATTTGTAGTAATTTTATATCCCGTTTCAAAAGGATTAAAACCAGATGCTAAAATCTTACTATCCTTAACTAATGAATTAGATAATCTTACATAATTACTAGAATTTATAGCATTGCTTACAAAAGCATCACTAATTAACTCTGGATTTAAAGTATCTCCATTAGAAGTTTTAATTTCTAAAGAACTTAAAGTAGTATCGCTATTTACCGTATCTAATACTGATCCCATAGCTGAATAACTAATAGAATTATTATTATCAATAACCCATAAAAATACTAAACCAGGAGTACTATTAATTGAATAACTTCCTCTAGGATCAAATATCCAACCACTATTCACTGTTGGTTGTTCATAAAAACTACTAGCATAATATCCTTTAATTCCAACATCACTATAAGCACTAAATTCTATTAAACCATAACCATCGCTTCTAACTGTACCATTAGTAATTGAAGTAATTTTAGGTCTTTCTTGACTTTTACAAGTAAGTCTATAATTTTTATAACAAATACCTTCTTTATTACATGTATCAACAGTAACATTAGTCGAAGAGATATTATCTAATACATATCCACTTCTACAAGAAATTAATTCTCCATAATCACCACTAATAGCATTTAAAACATAATTACCACTACTATTTTTTACAGAATTATAACAAACCTTAACATCATTAGTTCCAACTGCATCAGTAATTTTTGAAGAACTAGTACAAGATTCTTGTTTATTTTCAAAACAAGCATAATAATGAACGTCACTATTAATAACTACATCATAATCTGTAACTAAACTGCCAGAACAGTTAACATCTACACCATCATCATCTGCTGCCCATCCTATAAATTTTCTACCATAAAAATTTAAATTAGAAGAATTTGGAGTTTTTACTTTATCACCTGCATTACCAACAGACTTACAAACACCATTTTCTACATACTCTGTAGAACCACATTCTAACTGATCACCAAAAATTTCTTCTCCATTTTGAAAACTATGTTCATGAAAGTATGCAGTATATTTTTGCTTACAATTTTGAACAGGAGCTTTATTTAATCTATTTCTATAAACTGTTCCATATCCTTCTACAAAAGAATCACTATCAGTTCTCTTTATTTTGTCAAAATCACAATATTCTTTAAAGCCTAAATCACGAGCTGATCCTCCAAATTTTACATAACAAGAAGTAACATGAATTTGATCTCCACACTCAACAATAGCTCCAGAAACATAACTATTTTCTTGTGGGTATCTTATACCGTCATTGTCAAAACCATCCTCTTCATAACATGCATAATAGACTTTATGAGTAGATAAATCAAAATTCTCTCCCACTTGTAAATCTTTTGATGAACAAGCAGCATCTAAACTCCAATACATTATGTTGTGACCATTTCTTTCAGAAAAAGTTACTGATTCAGGTTGACTATTTACATCATTAACTCCATATACTCCATCTCTTAATTTAGTATACCCATAAGTATTAAAACCAGATAATGATCCACTACTAGCATCAAATATAACCTTATAATTAGCATCCTCACTATAATCAATAGCAACTAAATTATTTTTATTTTTAAATTGATTATTATTTAAATACAAAAAACTACTACCAATTATAGCAACCAATACAAAAACAAACATCAGTTTCTTTTTGAATCTATTTCTCATAAAATAAACGCACCTACCCTACTATTAAAACATTATCACAAAATCATATTTTATGCAATTAAAAAAGACTTAAAAGTCTCTCTTATTTTTTTAATCTAGTTTTATAAAATTTATAAACAAAAATTATAATAAAAATAATAATTAATAATAAAACAACAAAAGAATATTTATCTATAACTAATACTAAACTTTCCCAATTATTACCAAGTAAAGAACCAATAATTACTAAAACTGTATTCCATATAAGAGATCCAATAGTTGTAAGAATTAAAAATTTAATAAAATTCATCTTACTCATACCTGCTGGTATACTTATTAAACTTCTAACAACCGGTACAAATCTACAAAAAAATACAGTTCTATATCCTTTAGTATCAAACCATTTAAAAGAACTATCTATATCACTTTCTTTTAAAAATAATAATTTTCCTATTTTACCATTAACAATTTTTTTTAATCTTTCCTTATTCAATAATTTGCCAATATAATAAAGTATAATAGCTCCCACAATAGAACCAATTGTCGCAAATAATATAACACCAATAACATTTAGTTTAGTATAGGTAGTCATAAATCCCCCAAACCCTAAAATAACTTCACTAGGAATTGGTGGAAAAACATTTTCTAAAGCTATTAAAAAAGTAATGCCTAAATATCCAAACTTATTCATAAACGAAATAATAAATGCTTGCATAAAAGTCTCTCCTTCAATATAATTATATCAATAAACTATAAATACTAAACCAAAAATTATTTTAAAAAATTAAACATAAAATTTGATGTATCTACTACATCATTACCAATTGTAGAAACAAAAATAATTAGAATTATAAATATTATTACTAAAAGAATTAATGTACACCAATAACTTCTAGCAAAATTTCTTCTATTTATATTACTATTATCAAGAGAAAATACAATTAGTAATATAAATCCAACTAACGGAATAGAAAATAAAATACTATACCCAAAATAAGCCCAAGGACTTAATGGTTTATACTCCGCAGGAATACCCTCCATAAAAAATCACACCTCACTTCTATAATAAATATAACATTTAAAAAAAGAACAATCTACTACTAACCAAACTTTATTACCATAAAAGTGAAAAAAATAGCTACAGCTAATAAATAAAGACTGATCCTTGTATGTAATTTAAGCGAAGTTTTCTCTAAAGAGGACCCCGCAATCCATATATCATTATCTTTTATATTTGTATTCGGTAAATCTGGTATATTAACACCTTTATCAGAAGATAATTTTTGGTCCATAGAACTTAAAACAAACACTTTCGGCAAATCAAATGTCATAGCTAACTTATTATATTTTTTATTTAAAAAAATCTTATTTTCCCAGTTCAATTGAACTATACTTTCATTAGATTCAAAATAATAAACATCTACTATACTTCCAATAGGAAAATCTTTTCTAACAAAATTAGATCTGCATCCATCAGTTCTTACACAAAGATGTAAAAATTTACTATATCCGGTATCAATTTCCAACAAAGGATAACAAACATAATCAAAATTATCACCATCATAAGTCCTAAAGCTAATGTAATCAATAACCTTAGCTTTCGCTTTTTTACCATTTTCAATCAAGTTTTTTATATTTTTCTTCTGTAATTCACAAGAATAATATCCACTTATAACTACCCAAATAACAAACACCCAAATAACAATTAAACTAAATATTTCCATAACTATTCCCCACTCGTTTCATAAATTGTATATAACCTAGTCTCAATATCAGAATACCATAGTTTTTTTGATAAAACTATATAAAAATAATTAAAAATTTGATACGATTACCATAGGAAATAAATACAATGTTTGAATACAAAACAGAGTTATTAGATTCTCGAACAAAATGGTTCTTTAATGATAGTGCTGATGAAAAAGATATTGCTAAATTAGATGAACTACTTAATCAAAGAGCTTCTGAAGGTTGGGAATTAGTTACATATTCATATATGACAAATGCTTTTGGTGCAAAAAGTACTTTCGCTATAACTTTTAAAAGAAAAAAATAATTATTATTAGAACGAAAAATCGTTCTTTTTTATGTCCTTTTTAATATTCTTTAATAATTCTTTTTTATAACTTTCATCAAAATTTGTAAATATTAACCCTTCTTCATATTTAATGATATCAATCCTCTTCCGTATTTCAGCATATTGAATTAGCATAAGTAAAATCAGTCTTTTCTAATATAGTAAAACCTAATTTTTTATATAATTTGATTGCTTTTATATTATCTTTATATACCCATAAATATATATTTTATTAATAAACCATTATCAATGTTTCTTACTAAAATACTTTTATATACTAGATTCTAAAATGTTTTTGTATTCCTCATCTAAGTTATCTACAATTAAATTATTCTCTAAAATTTGTTTTATAAATCTTTTATCTTTTGTTTTAATTATTGTGTTAACTATTTTTTCTTGGTTTATTTGATGAATACCATTTATGTATTCACCTAAATAATATACATTTTTGGAATCTACAAAGAAATTATCCAATAAATCAAAATTATAACCTTTCCTATCATAATTCATCCCTAAACGCCAAATATTCTCTAAAGCGTTATCATAATTTTTAGCCACGTTTACTAAATCATTAAAACAATCTTGATCTATATTTGGTGTAAATGGTACAAAAATGTAAGAAGTTATTAGTAACATTAATTCCAACTCACTCATATTCTCAACAATGTCAATATAAGTTTTATTATGGATTGTTAAATCAGTTATTCTTTCATATTCATTTTCGTTATTAATTATTAATTCTTCTAAAGATTTATCTTTATTTTCAATATTATCTAATAAAACACTCAAATCTTTTTTATATTTTTTGCCAATTTTAGAATTTAAAAAAATTTTTATTTCATTAATAAGTATTTCTTTGTTAATCAATTTGTTTATATATTTATAAACACTTTTGACAAAAAAATTATTTTTTAATATTACTGAAAAAAACAATTTTTTAATATCTAAATTAATAAGTATTTCTGCAGCCTTGCCTTCACTAAATTTTGTACTGTTATTTAATTTAATCTCATATATGTTTTCATCATAAAAGATTTTCAAATTTTTTCCAATCTCTAATTCATCATTTGTCTTAATAATTACTTTATCTTCATCTATTTCATATTCAAAATCAACTTTATTATTATCAATAGATAACCTGATATCTTTAAACATATTTCTATTCCTCAATTCTAAAATATTTTATAAATTACAAAATTTACTCTGTCAATTTGCAAGTGTGTTTCTAAATTGACAATCATCAATTTAAATATGATAAGTATCATAACATAAATTTTGACATATTAAAACTCAAACTATAAAAGTTCGAGTTTGGTAACAATCTGGTGCCTGCGGTCGGACTTGAACCGACACGATATTGCTATCACTGGATTTTGAGTCCAGCGCGTCTACCGATTTCACCACGCAGGCATAAGAGTATTATATCAGATAAATTATAATATTTCTACTCTTTTATAACAACTCCTTGAGAATTCACAATTTCTAATAATTGTAATGTTGAAAACGAAGAATCATAAAAATCTCTAAAACTCAAATCAAAACTTTCTAATTTAGATGTATAAAAATCACTAGAAAAAAACATTGTATTTACAAAACTCCAATCAGCCAATTCGCAATAATCATAATTATTACTTTTTACTTCACTATCTATAAATTCATAATTTTTTAAACAACTATTTCTTGATAAAGTATTAGAAATTTTACTATTAATAATTTTAACTCCATTAATGTTAGAATCCATTATCTTACAATCAGTTACGCTAGCTTCATCCATTGATAAATTTAATATTTTACTATTGCTGATCTCAATACTAACAATTTTAGATTTTTCTATATTACAACTTATAAGTTGACAATGATCTAATTTCAATTTAGATAAATTAGCTTGAGAAAAGCTAAGTGCAACAAATTTACAATTAATAAATTCAACATTAACCATTGTTTTATATTCAAATAATCTATTTTCTAAAACATCATCATTTATAATGCTATTTTCAAATAATAAGTTTTCTTCTAAATCCTTCATTTTTCCTCTTTATAAATTGATGTAAACAAATCAGTTTCTTCTTCACTATCTACAGTTTTTTCGTAACTAGGTAAATCACTTAAAGTACATAACCCAAAATAATCCAAGAATTCTTTGGTAGTTTTATATAAATTTGGTCTACCAGGTAAAGTACTTTTACCAGATTCTTTAATTAAACCTTTTGCCACTAATCTTCTAATTACAAAAGCACTATTTACACCACGTAATTCATCAATTTCTAATCTTGTAATTGGTTGATTATATGCTATTATTGCTAATGTTTCCAATGCAGCTTGACTCAAAGTGTTAGCCTCAGGATTAACAATTAACTTTTCATAATATTCTTTATGTTCTTTTTTTGTAGTAAGTTTAAAAGCATCTCCTAAATAGCTTATCCTAATCCCTCTTGCATCACTTTCATAATTCTTCTTTAACTCTAATAACAACTCTTTAGCTTCAACATCATTTATATTCATAACTTCACATAAAGTTTTTAAATTAATGCCTTCATCTCCTACTACAAATAGTATTCCTTCCAAAACTCCTAACTTATTCAAAACAATCACTTCTTTTCTATCAACAATGGACTAAAATTATCTTCCTGAATTAAAATTATTTCATTATTTTTAGTCATTTCTAATAAAGAAAGAAATGTAACTACAACATAACTCTTGTTAAATTCTTCAAATAAATCAACAAAATTTAGTTTTCTATTAATTTTTAACATATCTCTTATAGTTTTACATCTTTCTTCAACACTATATTCTTTTTTTGTAATTTTTGTATTTATTGGTTTAACATATTTTTGTCTTTCCAAAAAAAGTTGAAAAGCATTTAATAAATCATCTAATGATCCCTGTCCACTAATCTTTTCATTTTCTCTATATTCATCTAAATTAGCAGGTAATTTAGTATATATCTCACTTCTTTTTTCACTAAGGTCTTTAAAAGAAGAAGTTAATTCTTTAATAGCCTGATATTCTAACAATCTTTTTGTAAGTTCTTCTTTAGAATTTATTAAAAAATCACTTTCTTCATCTTCGTCTTCATCAACTTCTAATAAATTCTTACTTTTAATATGAACAAGTTCACTAGCCATCAAAAGATAGTCAGCAGCAACATCCATATCCGTTGCCTTCATATTATTAATAAACGTTATATACTGTTCTGTTATTTCTGAAATATTTATATCATAAATATCCATTTCATTAACTTTTATCAAATGAAGTAATAAATCTAAAGGGCCTTCAAATTCATTTATATGAAATTGATACATCATTCACACTCAAATCCTTTTGCTTCTTGTTTATAATTAATAATTTTTGCCTCAGTATCTTTTTTATAATAATTACCATCCAAATTTGTTACATCAACACTCTCCAACAAAATATCTTCAGTATAAGTAAAACCATAATAATCTTCAATGATATCTGTAGTAATTCCAAATTTTTCTCTCTCATTTTTTAAATCACTATATTTTTTATAAGTATTAGTATATTCTTGTTCTTTAGTTTCATCAAATTTATATTTAAAAGTTCTTTTAATCTCAATCAACTTTTTATTACTAAATATATATTCAAAAGTATCATTACCATTAACACAGTCTAAACTAGCTAGCCCTGATTCATCACTACTTAAAACAACATCAGGAATATTCTTAGAATCAAGTGTATTTAAAGAAATATAAAAATCATTATTAACATCACTACTAACAATATTTTCTTTAATCTGTATTCCATTTATTGAATAAACACTATCTAAACTATAAGTATATATTAATTTAGTTTTCCCTTCATATAAATTTAAATACAAATTACTTTCAGATGCATCATAAGTTGCATTTTTACTTCTTATGGAAAAACTTAAAACATTACTAGCAACTTTTATATCACTAACAATTAAATTATCATTTTCTAAAATTAATGTATCCTGAATAAGTTGAGGTATCGAAGAATCAATTTTCATCACTGGCTTATTATCATTGTTAGAACTCTTTCCATTTTTTAAATAATCAATTAATTGACCATTCTTTATTAAATCAATAATAGATTCCTCCCCAAATTTATTGTCAATTAAAGGTAAAAACCAAACAAGTGATAACACTAATAAAATTATAATTATAGCAACTATTGGTTTTCCAGTTTTACCTTTCTTTACAGTTCCTAACACAATTGGCTCTTGATTATTATTTTCCATTACTTATCCCCTCCATTTTCTAATAAAATTATAACAAACTCTTCAAAAAAAAGGAATAGTTAAAGAACTATTCCATCCAAACTAAAACTTTTTGCTGTAAGAATTTTTACATCTACTATACTACCAATTAACTTTTTATTTCCTTCAACATTTACAAGTTTCATCGTATCAGTATAGCCATACAACTTATTGTGATCTTTTTCACTTTCTCCAAGTAATAAAACTTTAACTATTTTTTCCTCTAATTTTTTATTATTCATTAATGAATATTTATTTACAACTTCATTTAATCTCTGCAATCTTTTCTCTTTTGTTTCTAAAGAAATAGAATCTGGCATTTTACTAGCTGGAGTGTTTTCTCTAGGCGAGTAAATAAAAGTAAAAGCACCATCATATTTAACTTTATTTACAACTTCCAAAGTATCTTCAAAATCTTCCTCAGTCTCATTAGGAAAACCAACAATAATATCAGTTGTAATAGATGCATTAGGTATTTTACTTTTAATTTTATCTACCAATTTTAGATAATCATCTTTAGTATAACGTCTACCCATCAATTTTAAAATTTTATCAGAACCACTTTGTAATGGCAAATGAATATAAGGCATAACATTATCACACTCGGAAATAACTTCTATCATTTCATCGCTAAAATCCCAAGGATGACTAGTGACAAAACGAATTCGTTCAATTCCTGTTTCACTAACCTTTTTCAATAAAGTTGCAAAATCAATCTCATCATCCAAATCTTTTCCGTAAGCATTTACATTTTGACCAAGCAATGTAACTTCTTTATATCCCTGTTCTCTTAAATTAACAACTTCTTTAAGAATGGCAGCACTTTTTCTGCTTCTTTGTTTCCCTCTAGTATAAGGAACTATACAATAAGTACAAAACTTATCACATCCAAACATTATATTAACCCACGCTGTTATTTTAGAATCTCTATGGTATAAAACATTTTCAAAAACATTTCCTTCTTTACTAAAGACTTCTATATTAAGTTTATTATTACTGCACATCAGTAAATTAGGAAGTTCATTAATATTATGAGTCCCAAACACTATATCAATATAAGGATGTTTTTTCTTGATTTCATCTACAACATTTTCTTCTTGAGCCATACATCCACATAAAGCAATAATTAAATCACTTTTTTCTTTTTTTAGATGTTTACATCTTCCTAAAAAACCAAAAACCTTATCATGAGCATTTTCTCTTATTGCACAAGTATTTAATATTATTAAATCAGAATCTTCAAAAACATCAGTTTCAACAAATCCTAAATTATCTAACATAGCTTTTATCTCTTCTGAATCATGAACATTCATCTGACATCCATATGTTTTAATATAATACTTTTTATTACAATATAAATCTTTATTTATCACATTTTCCTGATCTATATATTGAACAACACTCTTATTTCTAACCTTAGCGTCTTTCATATTTGGTAAATTCATAACAACACTTCCTTAATGCCAAAATATTATATAATTTAATGAATATTATTTCAATAATTTTTCACTTGTATTAAATAATTTATCCATAGATTTTTCTTGATTAATTTTAGATATTTTTAAAGAAATCTTACTTAAAAATCTATTATCACTAATCATTCTATCAAATTTCTTTAAAAATCCATAAATAGACCAAGAAGCAACAGCATATCCCTTTTTTATCAAAAATAATCTATTTTCTATTTCTTGCCCACCATTAGATTTGATAAGCATCATTGGTTTTTTAAAATATAAACATTCAGTAACTTGTGCTCCACCTGGCTTAGTTATTACAAGATCACTAACCATGTAAAATTCAGCAATATTAGTAACAAATCCAAAAACTTTAGCATTTTTCTTATTATATTTTTTTACATAATCCAAAGATTTTTCTTTGGCTTTTTTATTTTTACCAGCTATGACAAGTAAATTAAATTTATTTTCCGATTTCAAAATAACCTTTAAATATTTTAAATTATTTAAAGCTCCATTCCCGCCACCACAAAAAAATAAAACAGTAGGATAATTTTTATTAATTTTAAATTTTTTTATTAATTTTTCTCGACCTATATTTAAATCATAAACAGGCAGTATAGGAATACCACTAGTATAAATTTGTTTAAAAGTATATCCATACTTCATAAGTTTTCTTTTTTCATCTACTCCACTAACTATAATAGCATCAGTATTTTTTACTTCTTTTAACCATATCTCATGAGCTTTATAATCAGTGACCACCGTAATTAGTTTGGGATTTATAATATTATTCTTTTTATATTTAGCAATCAAACTACTACCGTAAAAATGAGTTGCAATTACCAAATCAGGATTAAAATCAACAATCTCTTTTCTTAATTTTTTATTATCAAACATTTTTAAAGATGTTTTTTGATATATCGGACATGTCAAACGATTATCAAAAGCAAAATAAAGTAAACTCCACATACTAGGAATTTTAGTCATTAAAAATTCATTTGCAACTTTAGTAAAAGACCCAATAACTGGAATAGCATAATTAAGTAAATCAATAGTCATAACTTTATAGCCTCTTGCTTCAAAATAATCTTTTATATACATTCCAACAGCTTTATGACCACTTCCATAACTGGCATAAGTAATTAATAATTTTTTCATAAATATCACTACATAAGTATAAAAGATTATTAAAATTAATTCAAGTAAATTAAGCCAAAGATGCATACCTATAAATTAACAACATAGTAGATAAGACAACAAAAAGATACAATAAAATAACCCCTTTATAATTTTCAATATACTTTTTCATTCAATCACTCCTTACTACAATTTAAGGTTAACATAAACAATTGTTCGTGTCAATTTAAAATATAAACAAATGTTTGACTTTTTACATTGAAAGTGTTAACATAAATTTAGGAGGTAAATATGAACGAGAAACTAACTAAAAAACAAGAAGAAGTATTAAATTATATTAAAAAGTTTGTAGTATCTCATGGATATCCACCTAGTGTTAGAGAAATATGCAAAGGAATGAATTTATCTAGTCCAGCAACTGTTCACACACACTTAAAACAATTAGAAAACAAAGGAATAATTAGAAAAGAAAACTCAAAATTTAGAACCATCGAAATATTGGTAGAAAATGAATATGAAAAAAAAGAAGAAGAATTAGTAAAAACTCCATTATTAGGAAATATCTCATGTGGTAGCCCAATCGAAGCTATTGAACAACCAAACGAATTTTTTTCACTTCCTGCATCATTAGTTCCAGCAAAAGAAACCATTTTTACTTTAAAATGTTGTGGAGATTCTATGATAAACGTTGGTATATATGATGGAGATTATGTAATTGTTCAAAAACAAAATACAGCTAGAAATGGTGATATTGTAGTTGCATTGACATTTGACAATGAAGTTACCTTAAAAACTTTTTATAAAGAAAAAGATCATATTAGATTACAACCTGAAAATGATACCATGAATCCAATAATTTTAGATAACTGCACAATCTTAGGAAAAGCCATTGGTTTATATAGAAAATTTTAAAAAGTGTTACAATTTGTAACACTATTTTTTTGCTATTTCGTATATTTCTTCACTAATCTCTTTAATAGTTCTCATTTTTCCATTAGAAGTACAATTAATCTTGTCCCATTTAAAATAATCTGCAACAAATAAAGCACTGTCATAAACTTTCTTCAAAAATTCAAGGTTAGATTCATGAATATCATTTTTAACACCTTCATTATCCACCCTAGACATACGTAACTCATTAATAACATCAAAATCTCCATACAAAAATATGACTTTATCTGGTTTAGGTATACCTAATTTTTCATATTCATAAGTAGCAACATAATCTAAAAACTTTTTCTTCTCTTCTAAATTCGTAATAAAAGCAGATTGATATATTAAACTACTAGTAGTATATCTATCAAGTAATAATACCTTTCCCTTATTAAATTCGCTCTTTAATTCCTTATTCCAAGTTACTGCCCTATCAACCGCATAAAAAGTATTAATTAAATAAGGATTTAATTCTTCTAACTTTCCTAAATTCCCTTTTAAATATTCTGTAACTAAATTTCCTTGAACACTATCATAACTAGGAAAATGATGCGTATAAATTGAAACACTATCCTCTTTAAAATGATTTTTAAGTTCTTGTAATTGGGTACTTTTACCCATACCATCAGTTGCACCTTCTAAAACAATTATTTTACCTTTTTTCATACATCCTCCTTTTAAATTTTACCATAAAAAAAATTAAAGTAACATTATTTTGTTACTTCAATTTTTATTTTTACATCATGACCATTAATATCAATTAAATTTGCTTTTTCTAAATTACTATTTTCTTTAATAACAACAGCTAAAGTTTCATTCATAATATAATCTTTAAATTCATTAATAGCTTCTTTAACTTCATCATCAGAAGAATATTCTAATTCAATTCTATCAATAATATTAAAATTATTTTCTTTACGTAAATTTTGTACCTTAGAAACAATTTCACGAGCCAATCCTTCAAGCAATAAATCTCTACTTAAGTCAGTATTTAATATAATAAATTTATTATTTTCCATTCCCACATTAAATCCTTCTTTAGCTTCAATTCTAATGTCAACCATATTAGGAGTTATATCTAATCTTTCTCCATCAAAATCAACTGTAATTGTTTCTTCTTTAAGCAATAAATCTATATCATCGTCATTTAAATCAGATAAAGTTTGTTGATATAACTTCATCTTAGATCCAAACATTGCTCCACAAACTTTAAAATTAGGTTTAATTGTAAAATTCATATATTCTGCTAAATCATTTACAAAAATCACTTGTTTAACATTTAATTCTTCATTAATTAAATTAACCAAATCTCCTAAAATGTCTTTATATTTTCCATCGATCAAACATTCACTAATAGGTTGACGAACTTTAATTTTAGCTTCTTCTCTTACATAACGACCTGTAGAAATTAAATCCCTAACTAAATCCATTTTCGTTTCAATTTCTTGATTAATTTTAGTTTCATCACACTGTGGAAAATCAGCTAAATGAACAGATTCTAAACCAGTTAGATCTTTATAAATTTCTTCAGTCGTAAATGGTATAATTGGAGCACATAACTCACATAAACCTACTAAAACTTCATAAGTAGTTTTATAAACACTCTTTTTACTATTATCTAACTCACTACTCCAAAATCTATTTCTATTTCTTCTAATGTACCAATTTGATAAATCCTCTGAAACAAAAGCAGTTACTTCTTTAACAACTTGATTCAAATCATATTTATCATATCCTTCAGTACAAACTTTTAATAATTTATTATATTTACTAATTAACCACTTATCAATTTCTTCTCTATCCTCTAGTTTCACATCACAATTATCTATATCAATTAAATCAGTATTAGCGTACATTTGGAAAAAGGAATAAGTATTCTTAAATGGATTAAAGAATTTAGAATGTACTTCTTTCAAACCATCTTCATCAAATTTTAAAGGAGTCCATGTCGGAGAAACATAAGGAAAATACCACCTTATTGTATCTGCTCCAAATTTTTCCATTAAAGTAAATGGTTCAATTGCATTACCTTTTGATTTATGCATTTTCTTACCAAATTTATCTAATAATAATTCATTAACCAAAACATTTTTGTAAGGACTATGTCCCGTCATAAAAACACCAATAACTAATAAAGAATAAAACCAACCTCTTGTTTGATCTATACCTTCTGCAATAAAGTCAGCAGGATATTGACTTTCCCATAATTCTTTATTTTCAAAAGGATAATGATATTGACTAAATGGCATACTTCCTGAGTCAAACCAACAATCAATTACATCTTTAACTCTATCCATTGTTTTTCCACAATCTGGACAAGTAATATGTACATCATCAACATATGGTCTATGTAAATCAATCGTTTCATCTATCTTTTCAATAGCCTTTTCTACTAGTTCTTTTCTAGAACCAATCATTTCCATATGACCACAGCTACAACGCCATAAAGGAAGTGGAGTTCCCCAATATCTACTTCTTGATATTGCCCAGTCATTCATATTTTCTAACCAATTACCAAAACGTTTTTCTCCAACAAAACTTGGATACCAATTTACTTTTTTATTTTCAGCAATTATAGCATCTTTTAATTTAGTTACTTCCAAATAGAAAGATGGTCTTGAATAATAAACTAAAGGTGAATCACATCTCCAACAATGTGGATAATCATGTACCATTTTTTGTTTTTTAAACAATTTATCATTTGCTTTTAGCCACTTAATAACTTCTAAGTCAGCATCAAAAATATTCATTCCCTTCCATAATCCTTCTTTATAAGTTGCATCTTCATTAACAGGATTAACATATGGCAATTTATATTTTTTACCAACATTAGCATCATCTTCTCCAAAAGCTGGTGCAATATGTACGATACCAGTTCCATCAGTCATCGTAACATAATCATCTACAGTAACAAAGAAAGCTTTACCATTAACTTCTAAGCTAGGTATTAATTGTTCATACTCTACATATTCTAAATCTTTACCCTTAAAAGTTTCTAAAACTGTATATTCATCATTCAAAACACTACTTGCAAGTTTTTCAGCTAAAATAAACTTGTATCCTTTAGAATCTACCTTAACATAATTTTCTTCTGGATTAACACATAAAGCAACATTACTTATTAAAGTCCAAGGAGTTGTTGTCCACACTAAAAAATACTCATCTTTACCTTTAAGTTTAAAAGGAACTATTACAGTATTTGCAGTAATTTCTTTATATCCTTGAGCAACCTCATGACTAGCTAAACCAGTTCCACATCTTGGACACCAAGGAAGAATCTTTACACCCTCATAAAATAATCCTTCATCAAAAAACTTCTTTAAAATATACCATTCCGTTTCAATATAATTATTATCATAAGTAATATACTTATTATCCATATCAATAAATTGACCCATTTCATCAGTCAATCTTTTAAAAGCATTTTCATTTTCCCAAACACTTTGACGACACTTTTCATTAAATTTTTCGATACCATATTTTTCAATATCAGTTTTACCTGAAAAACCTAATTGTTTTTCAACTTGAACTTCAACTGGTAATCCATGAGTATCCCAACCTATTTTTCTTAAAACTTTATTTCCTTTCATAGTTTGATACTTACAAAAAGTATCTTTCAAAAACTTAGCAACCATATGGTGTAAACCAGGATTTCCATTTGCAGTTGCTGGTCCATCGTAAAAAACCCAATTTTTAGAATTATTTCTATTTAAAATCGTTTTATTTAAAATATCCTGTTTTTTCCATTCTTTCAATATAGTACTTTCAACTTCATGAACTGCTCTCTTATCAAGCTCTTTAAAATTCTTCATATTTCCACCCTTTCATAAAAAAAACTCATAAACATAAGGACGAAATAAATTCGCGGTACCACCTTATTTTATGAGTAATATCATACACTTAAACTCTTAACGCGAGTAACGAATTAAGCTTATCACTTAATCACATCAGAAGTGATTCATAAATAGTTCCTTATTTGTTTTCACCAACCACAAACTCTCTTTAAATTATACTATTTAACGTCTTCTTCAACTGCTTTATGTATTAAATTATATTCTTAAAGATTAATTTTGTCAATTACAATACTTCAATTACTATTTTTTTGAAACATTTTCTAAAAAATAACTACCATCACTATTTTTTCTAAAAGTCTTAGTATATTGTGATAACAATTCATAATAATCACCAACATGATCTAAATCAGATACAAATTCTCCATCATAACGATCATAAACTTTATTATCCATTACATATCCAACATATTCATCAACTAGTATATAATCATCTAATTCTTTAATTCCCTTAATTTTTGTATAATAATAATTTTTATTATTACAATCTTTATAATAAAATTTATAAGAATCATTAACTAATCTTATAGATCCATTACATATATCATTATTATAACTGATTTCTTGTTCAACAGTTACATTAAAAAGTTTCATAGCTTCATTATTAACTACATCTCTGGAAAATGACTTTACAAACAACTCATCAACTTTAAAATATTCATCACTCACTGTATCTAAAGAATTAAAACTTTCAAAATTATTAATATCAACATTATATAAAGTATTATCCAATGTAAGAGGATTTTCATAATTTTTATTTTTATCCAAACTAACAATAGCCATACTAATTAAATTATTTTTATTCATCAAACTTGTTGAAATATTACTTGCATTATAATAAGAATAAAATCCACTATCTATATCTTTAGAATTTAAATAAACTTCTTTTATTGAAGGATAATGTTCTAAATAATCATCATCACTTAATATTTCTTCGTCAATACTAATTTTTACATCATTAATAGCTTCTTTTATTTCATTTTCATAAATTGACCAAATATGATAAAAGGCAAATGCTCCTAAAAAAGAAAGAAACAATATACTTCCAAAAACTATAAGTATTATCAATATCCAATTAGTATTTTTCTTCTGTTTGATTTCCACAGTTTTTAATTTTGTACCACAATTCTCACAATAAATATCATTTTCTTTTACTTTACTTCCGCAATTTTCACAATACATAAAAATTCACCACCATTTTATTTTTCATATGCGCTTAAAAGTTTTTTATGAATACCAGGTTCAATTATATTAATCGCATTTATTGAATTTTCTAAACTAAGTTTAAAATTTCCCTTCATAAAAGCTACTTCAGCTCTTTCTAAACCAGCATTAATATCTTTATTACTAGCTCTGTATCTGTTTCCATAAACAATTGCATTTTCAGCCATCCACGCTGTCTTTACAGTTTCATTAGTTGTATTAAATAATTTTAAAACTAAATCTCTAGCCGTATCAACTCTCGTATTCAAAGTCTTAATTGATATTGGTTGTTGTTCCAATTCCTTTATCATTTCCCTTATTGCCTCAGTAGCTTCTTCTAACTCAATATAATAACACTTAGGAATAACTGGCAATTTAAAACTATTAATTTTTTTCTTTGATTTATTTAAAATATCTTTTATTTCTTCTAACTGTTCACGAGCTCTTAATTCATCTTCTTTTAAACTACCTAAACTTTTTAATGTAAAATTTAATTTATCTTCAATCTTAGAAATTCTTAAATTTAAAAGTTCCATTTCTTTATCAAGTTTTGTATATGCAAATGATTTATTACGATAATTCTCAACAATCATTTCATAATCACTTTGAATACTCTTACTCTCCAAATTAAGTTCATCAATAATAACTATTTCATCATCACTTAAATCATAACTATATTTTATTTCATCTATTTTTCTACTAATACTTCCGATTACAGAATTAATTTTTTTACTTTTAATTCCAATAACCCTCATATATTCTAAAAACATTTTCTTACTTACTTTTTCTTTTTCAAAATCATTATAAAGACCATCAAAATAATCCATAATAGTTTTTAATTCAAAAATAGAATCTTCCAAATTTAATACATTTAATCTATCAAATATATCAGCTATTTTCTTTTCTGATTCCTCTATATTATAATCAATATTCAAATAATCTAAATTGTAATTTTCTTTAACCATTCTTTCATATATTGATTTAATATCTTCAATTTTTTTAGGTATAATATTTTTACCCATTAAAATTATACTCGGAGCTTCATCTACTACTATTCCCAAATTTCCTATAATATCATCCAAAGCTTTAACAATTTTTCCAACTTCACTATATTTATTATTATCCATAGCAACTTCAAATGTCGAAAATAATTTATCAACATTCTCAAATTGTAATTCAATAGGACTATTAATTAAATAATAATCTTCCTTATGATTATTATATTTCAAAAAAATATTACGATAACTAGTTTTTAACTTGGTTACAATTTCTCTATTTTTAGATTCACTCAAAGTAATCTCTTTTATTTCTCCTAATAAAAATTGAGCCTTACTTTTAACATAATATATATCAAGTTCTATTTTTGCTAATTTTTCTTCAATAAGCTTATATTTTTTAGTCTTAAATAATTCTTCAACTTCTATTAATTCATCAGTAATCTTAGGAACTTCTTTATCTTTAATCTGTTTAAATTTAATTTTCCAATTATTATAAACATTTTCTAATTCTTTATTATTAACTAAAGATTCAACTTTATTAAGTTCACTTAATATTGAAGCTGATATAATTAAATTCTTATCTCTTTCTAGAACTCTTAAAGCTTCATTATATTTTTTCTTATTATGTTTATTTATCAATACCAAAGTAAGCGTAATTAAAATAGTCGCAATAATAAAATAGATAATTCCCAAAAACAAGTATCCATTTTCTCCCATAAAAATTCTCCTTACTCTAACCATAATTTTAACACAAATAATAGCATTAAAAAAGACATTATTATATAATTTCTCCAACAAAATTATAATTAATAATATCTTTGTCACTCATAACATAATTATCATTTAAATATAACCCTAAATATAAATCTTTCTTTTCATAACTGGTTAAATAATATGTATCAACCAAAAAAGAATAATCACTTCCCTCTTGCTTCTCTAATACATCAGTTAATTTAACTAAATCACCATTTACACTTAAATACAAATTATTAATTAGTTCATCACTACTACTAGATAAATTAAAAATCAAATTAATATGTTTATAATTATTATTAATATTATTTAGTGTTAATTTAGATTCACTAATCCCAGTACTTAAATATTCAAGATTTTTAAAATTCTCACTCACATCTATAGCAACTACATTATCATAGCTATCTATAACTTTTTGATAATAATCTAACTCCTCATTATTAAAAATAAAATAACTACTAAAAATTAAAATTAAAGAAAAAAATATTTCTAAAATACACCTTTTCATAAAAAATAACCCCCAAAACTTGAGAGTTATATTATCACAAATCATCAATTATTTCAAATTTACTTTTATAAATACTTTTTTACCCTTTTGTAAAATCAAAGAATTATCTTTAAATAATGATGAAATTATTAATTCTGGATCTAAAATTTTCTCTTTATTTATAGAAATTCCTCCTTGAAGTACTAATCTTCTTGCTTCACTTTTTGAAGTAACTAACCCTAAAGAACATAATAAATCGATAACAGTAATATTAGCATTATCAATTTCTTGACTTGGCATTAAATCACTTACACCAGTTTTAAAAACCTCCTCGCTAATATCTCTTGCTTTATTAGCTTCTTCTTCTCCATGTAAAAATTTAACAACTTCATAAGCTAAAGTTTTATGAGCAAGCCTTTTTTCTGGAGCAACTAAGTGATCTTTTTCAATATCATCTATCTCTTCTTTACTCAAAAAAGTAAATCTTTTTAAATAATCAATAACCATTACATCTTCACTGTTAAGTAAAAATTGATACATTTCATATGGACTTGTTTTTTCCTTATCTAACCATAAAGCATTACCTTCAGTTTTTCCAAATTTAACACCATTTGAATCAGTTACCAAAGGCATAGTAAACGCATATACAGTATCTCCACAAGCCTTCTTTATTAAATCAACACCAGCAGTTATATTTCCCCATTGATCACTACCAGCGACTTGTAAATCGACACCTCTCGTTTTATGTAAATGCATAAAATCTAAAGCTTGTATAATCATATAAGAAAATTCCGTAAAAGTAATACCAGATTCTAATCTTCTTCTAATTATATCCTTATCTAACATATAATTAATATTAAAATACTTACCATAATCTCTTAAAAAATCAAGCATATTAATATCTTTACACCAGTCAAAATTATTAACAACTTCAAATCCAAATATTTCTTCAGCTTGTTTTTTTAAACCTTCATAATTTTTCAATACTTCTTCCTTACTTATTAAAGCTCTTTCTGTAGTCGCTTTAGGATCTCCAATCATTCCAGTTGCTCCACCAACTAATAATATTGGATGATGACCAGCATCTTTTAATCTTTTACTTATTAAAAATGAAGATAAATGTCCTATATGCATCGAATCAGCAGTTGGGTCAGTTCCAATATAAAATGTTAACCCACCAGCATTTAATTTTTCTTCTAATTCTGGACTTGTAATATCTTTTATTAATCCTCTCCATTTTAATTCATCAAATAATTTCATAAAATCCTCCTATAAAAAAAAGTTATAAACTTAAGGGCGAAATTTCCGCGGTACCACCTTAATTTATAACTTTGTTATCTCCTAAAATTTAACGCAATTCTACGATTTAGCTCCAGAGTCGTAAATTCTTTCATTGCTAACAAATTGATTATAACAAAACTAAAATAAAATATCAATCAAATTTTAAAAACCATTCTACTAAATCAATTTTTAACTTCAATTATTGGATTAACATTAGTATTAATTGTTATTATATTTGTTCCATTATTTGTAGTTACAGGTTCTAAATAAATACTATTTTCTATTAGACTTTCTAATATATAATTAACTGTTATTGGATTATTAGTTGAACATTCGGTCTTCTGTCTTTTACTCTCACTTTATAAGAGCCTTAGTATTCTCTTACACTTTTTTATTAACATAATCTTCTTAAGATTATTACTATATCTTGGCGAAGCTCTTTTCTGCTCAAACCTGCATAACAGGTGGTTTAATTGTTTTTTATCTTTTCAATATAATAATTTATTTTTCCCGCCCAAGTTGTCCCAGTAGCATATTTTGGATTAATTAATTCAGGAGTTGTTAACCCTTGAGAATAATAATTATTATATAAAATATTCAAATATGCATTCACACCTTCATCTTTTGAACTATAACAAGTGTAACGGGTATCTCTATAAAAGTTAGGACCACCCTTTAATCCTCCAACATTAAAACACTCTTTTACTAAATTACTACAATTCCAAGAACAACCAGTTTCATGTAATACAATCGCAACAGCTAAATAAGGATCTAAACCAGTATTTTTATAAAAATTTACAAAATCAATACCTGTTTCTGCTATTTCATTTTTCAAACTTCTATTTAACTTATCTATTAATTCCTGTTCTGTTAATCCATCATATAAAGCTTCCGCAATAATTGGATTAGTTTCTACAATTTCCTTTTTTTCTTCAATAGCTGCTTTAGGTATTTCTAAAGTAGGCTCACTAACTTGAGTAGAAGGAATAATAGTATTATTTTCTTGTTCTGTACTAACATTTTCAGTTTGAGACTCTACAACCTCAGAAACTTCTTCTTCATTAAAACTTACTAAATTTACAACATAATTATTTGCAACTATATCATCAAGTTTTTTAAATTGTTTTTTATCAAAAAATTTCTTTATACTAATAACATTTATTGATGCTACCAACAAAAAGATGATAACATACAATATAAAAATTATTTTTCTTTTCATTTACTCACCTTGAATAAAAATATTATATCAAACAAAAAAAGGATTGTAAAATCCTAATTCATAAAGTCATAAGAAGCCTGAACATTTATTTTAAATCTATATTTCTTTCCTTGTTGTGAATTATCTGTACTACTATCTAACCACATTCTAAGTTCAAAAGATAACTCTTCACCTTTATTATAACTTCCTGTTATTATTGGTCTAATACCATTTTCCACCTCAGGATAATCAGCCATCAATTGTACACCAGTATCAGAATAAACAGAACCATTTTTCTTAATTAATAATTGATATTTTAATTTAGTTATATCCAAAAGTTCAGAAGAAGAAATATCTTCAATTTTATCAATAAAATCAATTGAATATGTTATTTTATAATTCTTACTACCTTTAGATAAAGTACTATTTAACTTCCATGTAACAGGCGTAGTATTTAAACCATCATTATCATCTAATGGAATAATATTATTTAAATCAATTAATTCTCCATTATCAAATACAACAGTAACAAACTCTGGTACATTAGGATCATCATCTATAACATTAGAAGATGTAGTTTTTTTACCTCCATCATTAGTAGTATTTTTCTTTGTAGTCTTACTATTATCATTACTATTATTCTTCTTTGTGGTTTTATTTGCTTTCTTAGTAGTTTTAGCAGTCTTATTAGTCGTTGTACTTTCAGCTGGGTCAGTCACTCTATCTGTAACATCACCAGTTGTTGAAATCTTTCTGGTAGTTTTTGTAGTAGTTGTTTTTGGTGGAACAATCTCTCCTCCATTATAAAAGAAATCATAAAAATAAGAATAAGAAACATAAAATGCCCCAGAAAAAATAATAGTACATAATATAACTAAAAATATTATAAAAGGTACTTTTGTATTTTTAAAACGTTTTATAGAAACGTTTAACTCATTTGTTAAATCATTACTAAGTTCTTTAGAATAATTATTAGATTCTAAATATTCTTGCGTTTGTTCAATAGCACTCTGTAATAAGTGATATCTTTCTTGTTCCTTTTTATCATCATTATCAGCCAAAACTTTAATCGATTTATCTAAAAGTTTTTCTAAATCTTTATTCATCTTCTTCACTCCTTTGTTTTACTATTATTATCAATTTTCTTTGGATCAATCATCTTAAATAGTTTAATAAAATCATAAACTATTACTCCAAGTGCAGGCATAACCACAATAAGTAGCCATCCTGCTTTTTGAGCCAAAAAGAATTGTACTCTTCCTAACTGAGGAATTTTAAAAATTACTTTACCCACAATACTAGAACTCATTGCAGGTGCAGTATCCGCTGTTTGATTATTATCACCCTTAGTTTTAAAAGCTAACTCATCATTAGAAGCAATCGCAATACTAACAACTCTATGTGTAACTAATAGTCCTCTACTTATTGTGCTACTTGATATGAAAGATATAACATCCCCAACTTTAATTGTTTTAGGATCCACTGTTTTTGTTACAACCACATCATAAACCTTAATTTTTGGCTCCATACTAGGACTAATTATAGTATAAAGCCCAAAACGCGGTAATTTACTCTGAGGATTAGCCTTGTAAACAGCAATTGAAATAAAATAATATACAAAAAATAAAGCACAAAAAATAAGTACTACTATTGCAGCATATGAAAGAACTCTTCCTACTTTTTCAAATATAGGTGCATATTTTTTTTTCTCTTTATCCAAACTAGCCACTTTTATCACCATATTATTCTATAAATTCATTATATAAAAAAAAAAAGCAAATATCAATAAATATTTACTTATAAGTGTTAACCACCGTATGTATTTCCTCCAGCAGAATATTTAGTAACAGCTTCAACGCTTAATTTTCCACTAAATTCCTTACCTTGGTCATCATTTTGTAACTCATTTGTTTCTTTTAATCTTACTTCCATTGTCCAAGTATCAACAGTACCTTTAGTTCCTAATTTCGCTGTTCCAATTAAAACTTTTTTAGCATTTCCATAAGTAGTACTATCTAAAGCTACATATTGGCTTCCTTCCAATGTAGGTAAGCCAGTAGATGCAGTTCCATTTGTTCCTGTAACACTTGTAGCTGACAATTTATATTCTAAATTATTTGTTATAAAAGTATTATTTGTTACTGTCAAATAAATATTATATTCAACAGGTATAGTACTAGTTGCATCAGCAGCAATAGTAAATGTTTTACTATCTAAATCACCAGGATAAGCATTTTGTAATGTAATTGTATCACCATGCGTAAAAGTAATAGTACCAACTGTTGCTGCACTAACATTTACATCTGTTTTATCAGGATTAACATCCTTAACATTTGCAGTAAAATAAGCAAATGTTGCTCCAACAACCGCAACTAATAAAGTTGCAACTCCAATAACTGTTAATAAAATAGTAGTTCCTTTATTATTTTCATTCATAATTATTATCCCTCTCCTTAGTTTCCACTAACACTAGTTGTAGCACCACCAGCTGTATAACCTATATTTGCAACCACTTCAATTTTTCCTGTAAACGTAGCACCTTGATCTGCATTCTGCTCTTCATTTGCCTCAACAAGTTGAATTTTCAATGTCCAAGTATCAGTAGTAGCATTAGGTTGTATAACTCCACTACCAATCTTAACTTTAGAATTAGGGCCATAGTTAGATAAATCCAAAGAAGTATCATTCAAATTAGAAGTAATAGCAGTTTTACCAGTTACATTAGACGAATCTCCTGTTAAAGTAGCATGCAAATTACCAGTAGTAAAAGTATTATCAGATGTAACTAAATAAACATCATAGCTAACTGGATTAGTAGAAGCCGCTTCCGAAGAAATAGTAAATGTTTTAGAATCAGAATCTCCTGGAAAAGCATTAGCTAAAGTAACAGTATCACCATGTGTATAACTTATAGTACCTAACGTAGCACCTGTAACTGTTACATCATTTTTTAAAGGATTATTATCAGTAACTTTAGCTGTAAAGTAAGCAAATGTTGCACTAACTAACGTAACTAGCAAAGTTGCTATTCCAATTACAGTCATCATAACCGTCATTGCTCTGTTCTCTTTCATTTATATCCTCCTCTACCATAAAATGATACCATATTAAATAATTCTAAGCAATAGATAAACTCAAAAAACACAACAAAAAAGAGATTAATCTAACTCAACGTTATGATAAATCTCAGTTACATCTTCTATTTCATCTAACATAGAATATAAACGTAAAAATAATTCCTTATCTTCTCCTGTTAAAACAACCTTTTCTTTAGGATACATTCCAACCTCATCTAAATCATATTCAATATCCGAAATATTTTTTTCTAAAACATCTTTAACAGCATGAATATCAGTTGGATTACAAGTTATAACAACCTCACCATCTTCATACTCAAAATCAACAAGCTCAATGCCTTCATTTAATAGCATTTCAAATACACTTTCACTATCACTAGTTTTAAAACTAATAACTCCTAAATAATCATAATTATAACTAACACTATTAGAAACCCCTAAACTCTTATGACACTTATTAAAAGCCGTTCTAACAAAACCAACAGTTCTATTAACATTATCAGTTAAACATTTAATTATCAAAGTACTAGCTCCAGGTCCAAATCCTTCATAAATAACTGTTTGATAATCTTCAGCTCCTGCACCTTTTGCTTTTTCAATGGCTCTATTAATTATATCACTAGGAACTTGTTGCTTTTTTGCTTTATCTACAATTCTCTTTAAATTTATATTACTATCAATCTCTGGAACTCCATTTTTAGCAGCCAAATATATCTCTTTAGCAAAAGTACTATATAATTTAGCTTTAATAGCTCCAGTTTTTTGTATACTAGCTTTTCTTACTTCATATGCTCTTCCCATATCTTCACTCCCTCAGTACATTATATATTTATTTAAAAAGATTATCAACCTATTTTACAATCAACACTATAAATAAAATCATTAATAACACTACTTCTACACTTTAATTTACCCTTTTTTATTAATTTCAACGTCTTATTAATCTCATATAACTTTAAAACATCAAATTTATTATAAAATAATACTTCTTCTAACGCTAAAAATAATATTTCCTTATAATCATCACTTTTAAATTTTAATTTAATAACATCAAGTGTCTTAGAAGAAACTTTTTTCACATTTACAAAATAAAATTTTTTCTTTTTAAAATAATAAGTTTTCCCTAACACCAAATTTAATGATTTTAACGCATCAAGATATCCCATTCTTATGTTATTAGTAACATCATTTTTACTGAAAAAAATTCCTGGGCCTGTACTTTTATTAGGCTTAATAACCACTACATCACCAGTATATTTTTTTACAATCCCTAAAGAATTTAAACGAATTGCATAAATTTTATCACAACCATTTTTTTCTAATAATGAAACCGGCAAATTATTATAAAATCCCCCATCAATATAATATTTATTATCTATTATTTTTTCACTCTTAAAAATCGGTAAATAGCAACTAGCCATTAAATAATCTTTTAATTTTCCATAAGGTATATCATCTATCGTAACCTCTAACGGTTTTAAATCATTTAAACGCACTGTAACTAAACCCAATTTTATTTTACTATTTCTGACTCTATCTTCATCAATTGCTTCATCAATTAAATCACGTAACTTTTTAGTATCAATTCCTTTATTTTTTATAACAGCTTTTATTTCTTCTAATCCAGCTTTCATATTTTTTAAATTAAAACTCTTTTTTAATTCTTTATTTAGTTCTGTATCAAAACCAAAAATACTAGAATCAACACTCATCCACAAATCCATTGCTTTTTTTATATCACCTTGCACTAAAAGTGCCGCATTTATTGAACCAATTGAAGTCCCAGCAATCATTTTTATATTTTTTAAGTGTTTTTTTAAAGCAACATAAGCACCTATTTCATAAGCTCCTTTTGCTCCTCCACCTTCAAGTGCTATACCAATCATCTAACCACCTACTTATATTATATTTTATCATAAAAAAAGAAAGTATTAAACTTTCATTTTATGGTGTTGCTGCTGGTGCAGCTTCTTTATAGATGCTACTAGCTGTTGGAGCAACATTACATGTAGTAGAATTATATAGATTAGTTGCAGGTATGCTTCCTCCATATCCTGGTGCTAAAGTATCAATGTCACCATCAAATGTTGCAGTTGTTGTTTCTCCTTTAAATTGATATTTATCCGCCTTAGAATACATAAGTACTGTATAAGTATAAACTGGGCTTCCAGTAGTATTATCCACTTTTACATACACACATCCAAAATAAGACTTGCTCCCCATTAAATCTTCAATACTATATCCTTTACCAGCAATAGTAGGATTTGTAATTGAATCAGCTTGAATAGAAGTAGCAGCATTAGAAACAACTCTCTCTGCATAAGTTAACATTCCATTTTTCTTCAATTTTCCCATCATAGGTAATGCTGTATTTCCTAATATAATAATAATTACAGATAAAATAACTATAACTACAAGTAATTCTACTAACGTAAAACCTTTTTTATTATTTTTTAATTTTTTCATAAATTAATTCCCTTCTATCTTATACAAATATTATAACATGTAGAAGTCAAAAATCAATATGTTTTTTATGTCGATTATGCTAAAATAATCATAGGAGTAACATATGAAAACAAAATTAAAATTAAAAAAGAAATTTAAAATAATACTATTATTAATACTTATCATATTAAGTATAATCATATTTCAAAATATTACTAAAGAAGAAAAAAAAGATAAAGATACTAATCAAAAAACACCCTCCACCACTAAAAAAATAATTAAACAAAATAAACAAAAAGCTAAATTAACTTTAATTGGTGATTTATTATTTGAACAACCTTTTTATGATGCTATAAATAGTGGATATGACTCTTCAAAATATTTTGAAATTGTTAACAATGATTATTTTAAAAAAGATGATTTAACCATTGGAAACATGGAAGTAGTTATCGGAAATGATTCTTTAGAAGTATCAGGAACTGGTTATTCCTTTTGTGCTCCAAGTTCAATGGGAAATTTAATTGCAAACCAAAGTATAGAAATTTTAGGAACTGCAAATAACCATTCTTATGATAGAGGAATCGATGGAATAAACTCAACTATAGATTTCTTTAAAAATAACTCTAATATTATGACTGTAGGAACTTATAATGACACAAATAAAAGAAACAATTTATATATTAAAAATATAAATGGAATAAAAATAGGATTTTTAGCATATACCATGGGCACAAATAGTAAAATACCCAACAACTTAAGAGAAAAAGTAGGACTATTTAGAGATCCAGACACAAGAACTGTTACAGAAGAATATAAAAAAATATTAAAAAATGAAATAACTAATTTAAGAGAAAGCGTTGACGTCGTCATCGTTTTAATGCACTGGGGTAAAGAATTTACTTACCAAATAACTGAAGAACAAACCTATCTTGCTAACTATTTAAACAACTTAGGTGTAGATATTATTATTGGATCTCACTCACATAATATTCAAAAAATAGAAGAAATCGGTGAAAATCACAAAACTTTAGTATATTATTCTATGGGAAATTTTGTTTCTGCAGATCCAATTGTAGATAGAGCCAATCAAGAATTTTTAGATAACTATCAAATTGGATTATTATCAACACTAACAATAACCAAACAAAATGAATCAATTAATATTACTAATATTAAAACAGAACCAATTATAAACTACTACGACAAAAATCAAAATAATTTTCTATTAATTCCCTTAAATCAATATTCTGAAACTTATGAAAAAAACCACTATTTATATAATAAAGGACTAACCAAACAATTTATAGAAAATACTTTTGAAAAAATTATCGATCAAAAATACAGATAAAAATAGGGTCAAGAATTTCACCCTATTTTTTACTTAATATTTAACATTAAATAAAATTATTGTAATATCTTACCATAATTACCCTCAAAGCATTTAGATTATAAAGTACGTTAAAAAAATTAACATAATAAAAAAGCCTTAAATAAAGGCTTTATAAACTTCATGGTCGAGAAGACAGGATTCGAACCTGCGACCCCTTGGTCCCAAACCAAGTGCACTACCAAGCTGTGCTACTTCTCGAAAACATATTAATTATAACATATATAATAATATATGCAAGTAAAAAATAAATGGTACGCCCAGAGGGAGTCGAACCCCCAACCTTTAGATCCGTAGTCTAACGCTCTATCCAATTGAGCTATGGGCGCATCTACAAAAAGTATAATAGCACATTTTTTTTAAAAAATAAAGTTTTTTTATAATAATTGTTCTTTTATCCAAGTCATTATTACTTTTACAACATATTCAGTCTCAGTTTCAGTTAAATTATGATTCTTTTGAATGTGATGCCATTTATATAAACATCCCCTACAACACGTTGCTGTTGCGTGTTGTGCAACAAATACAGGATGACCATGCATAGGAGTTTGTTTGCCATCATTTTTTAAATTTTTAGAAGCCAATCTATTTTTTACAAAATCATAAGCATGCTCTTTTATTTTTTCTATCCCTTTATCTTCAATATACTTTTTATCATTATCAGATAATTTAAAACTTGATCTAAACTTAGATTTTTTTAATTTAATAAGAATTTCATTCATCTGTAACACCAAATATATTATAACAAATTTTAAAAATTAATAGACAAAAAAAAATTAATAATATATAATTAATTTAGGTGATAAAATGAATAACATAAGTATTAAAGATATAAACATTAAATTAGATACTAATCAATCAATCATTGCAACACCTAATATGTTTGATAATTTATATATATCAAATATAAATGATTCTGGAGATGAAATAGCATTTACTCCAAAAGAAAATAGTAATCGATTAAAAGCTAATTTTTTTATGATAAAATTAACAAATGAAATAATTGAATATAATTTAACAAAAAATAACCTTAAAGAAAATGCTTTTACAATTCTAAAAAACAATCCTAAAATTAAAGAAGTTATTATAAATTTTAAAAATGGCTATAGTCAACCTTTCATGTTTTATTCCAATAAAAATACATATTCAGAAACTAATAATAATGATTTATGTTTAATTCAAAGTGAATATAATATAAAATATAAAGAAAACTTATTTGCATAAAAAAGTCTTAGAATTTTAATCTAAGACTTTTTTAGTGTATTTATGTTCAATAAAAGTTAAATATAAGGGGGTTTTTATCATATTATTTCTAGCACTTTAAAAAATTCAAATTAATTTAATAACAATTAAATTTGAAATTAAATATTTAATTTCCATAATATATATTATCTACTATATACTATGTTAAAATATTAAAATTGTTACACTTTTAAATAAATTTTCTTATTTATATATAATTATGTGTTAAATTAAAGCATTAAAAAAACCCTGTTTTATTAGGGTTTAATAATCACTTGGTGGCTCCAGCGGGAATTGAACCAGCGACACAAGGATTTTCAGTCCTCTGCTCTACCGACTGAGCTATGAAGCCAAAAAAATGGCGGTCCGTACGGGATTCGAACCCGTGATCTTCTGCGTGACAGGCAGACGTCATAGGCCTCTAGACTAA
>CAKOLD010000001.1 GCA_934096015.1 uncultured Bacilli bacterium | reverse complement strand
TATATGTAGTACCAATTCACTTACAGGCGAATTGGTGCTAGTATCACACTAGCCAACCCCTTTTTATTCTTTGAAGTTGCTCAGGGGGCAACTTCTTTTTTTTTACATTTTTGTAAAACGTTTGTAATAGTTATATCTTTTTATAGAAGCCTCTTTATTTTTATTTAATAAATTTTTAGCTAATTCGGGATTTTTTATTTGAAGAGCAGAATATCTTATTTCATTGTTTAGAAACTGTTCATACTTGTTGTAATCAGGCTCTCCAGAGTCTATTACTAATTGTTTATCTTTATATCTCATTAAAATATTATATCCACATTCGACTGATAATTTTTCTTGTTCTATGGAATTAGTGTTTGGTTTTAATCCTTGTTCTACACATGGAGAATATGCAATTATTATGGATGGTCCTTGATGTTCGCTTGCTTCTTTAAAAGCCTTGATCGTTTGCATTATATTGGCTCCTAAACATATAGTCGCTGCGTATACATTTGGATATGTAATAGCAATTTTAAACAAGTCTTTTTTTTCTGTAGTTTTACCTAAATTGGCAAATTCAGCTACAGCTCCAATTCTTGTTGACTTACTTGATTGTCCTCCAGTATTCGAATACGTTTCACTATCTAATACTAAAATATTAATGTTTTCATTGCTTGATAAGATGTGATCTATACCAGAGAATCCAATATCGTAAGCCCATCCATCTCCACCTACAGCCCATACTGTTTTGGGTGTTATGTAATCTTTTAATTCTTCTTTAATATTAACTTGATTTTTTAGATTGTTAGTAATTTCAAAATTGTTTTTATTTATTAACCATTTTGTATAAATTTCTTGATTTTCTTTAGTTTCTTTTAACATATTATTTTTTAAATATTGTTCTAATTTGTTTCTATTGTGTTTAATACTTTGGTTAATACCTAAAGCGAATTCAGCATTATCTTCAAAAAGACTATTTGCCCATGGTATGCTGTATGGAGTATAGGGACTTGATCCTCCGTATATGCTAGAACAGCCTGTAGCATTGGCAATTACTAATTCTTTACCATATAATTGAGTTAAAAGTTTTATATAAGGAGTTTCTCCACAACCAGAACAAGCTCCAGGACATTTAAATTTTTTTTCTTCATATTGACTACCTTTTATATTGAACTTGTTAAATTGATTATTTATATTTTCTTTAATATAAGAAGTACTGTAATAATTAGTCATTTTAAGAGCTTTGTTTTTATTTTTTCCAGGACAGTTATTTATGCAAAGGCCACATCCTGTACAAATATTTGTATCTATATATATATTTGATATACCATTTTCTATTTTGGGAGTTATTGCTCCATGAGGACAAACCAAACTGCAAATATTGCAAGCAATACAATTTTCTTTAATCCATTCTGGAACTAATTCTGGATAGATTTTATTTTTATAATTTATTAATCCACCTGGATATATTCCTGATTTTATTATGGAAACATCCTTAGTTGTTAAATACGCGCCTTCTTTAAAAGCTATTTTTTCAAATAAATTACTGTATTCTTTTTCGATCTTCTCATTTTCTGTTAAAACTACTTCTTGTAATGAAGTATTTTCTATTGATTTTAAGTTATTATTTATTATATCCAAACCTTTTGTCTTAAATCTTGTAATTATGTTTGCTTTTAAAATTTCTATTAAATCATCTTGGTTTAAAATTTCTAAAAGACATTTTTCTAAAATTATACCAGTTTTACAATCCAAATTATTTCTTCTGGAAATTTCACTTGCATCTATTTTATAGATTTTTATTTTTTTATTTTTTAAAGAAACTATTTTTGAATTTGGTAATATTTTAGATATTTCTATATCCTCTTTTTCGCTATTTATAATTATTATTCCATTTTGTTCAATGTTATCAACTATATTATAATAATCTAAATACTGGTCTTTACCAATTATTATAATTTTTGGATGAGTTAAATTATAAGGAGCATTTATCTTGTCATTTGAAAGTCGAATATTACATTCTGTTAATCCTCCACTTTTTCTTGAATCATATTTAAAAAATCCTTGAATATACATTTTTTTGCCAATTAAATTCAAAAAATTTTTGCTTGCACTTACTAAACCGTCTGAGCCATAACCATATATTTTTATTTCTGTGAAATTATCATTAATATCTATGTTTAGTGGTTTTAAGCTTAGATTGGTTATGTCATCATTTATTCCTAAAGTAAAATTATTTTTTGGGTTAGTTGATAACATATTAAATACGACATTTATATCATTTGGATTAGTATCTTTACCTGATAAGCCATACCTTCCACCATATATTTTTATGTCAGTATTTTTTAAGGCAGAAAGTACATCTAAAAATAGTGGTTCACCAGTACTTCCAAATTCTTTTGTTTTATCTAAGACAGCTATATTTTTAACTGTTTCAGGAATTTCCTTAATTAAATATTCTGAACTAAATGGTCTATATAAATGTACAATTATTAAACCTATTTTATTTTGAGAATTGTCAATAACTTTTTTTATAGTATCAGTTACACTCCCCATTGCTATTATTAAGTGTTCAGCATCTTTGTTTCCGTAGTATTCAAATGGTTTATAATTTTTATTAACAATTTTATTGATTTTTTGCATTAAATTATTTACTATTTCTGGAACTTTATCATAATCTAAATTTCGAGATTCTGTTACTTGAAAATAAATGTCACTAGTCTCTGCCAACCCTCTGGAAACATGGTTATTGATTATTGATTTTTCTTTAAATTTTTTTAAAGAATTATAATTTATAAGATTTTTTATTTGGTCTTTTTCTAATGTATTTAATTTATTAATTTCATGACTTGTTCTAAAACCGTCAAAAAAGTGAAGAAATGGTAGAGACGATTCTATTGCAGCTAGATGACTTATTAATGCCATATAGTAAGCGTCTTCTAAATTGCTAGAAGCGAGCATACAAAATCCTGTTGTTCTTGCAGCATAAATGTCTTGGTGGTCTCCTTCAATACTAAGTGCATGTGTAGCTAGGCTTCTAGAACTAACATGAATAACTGCAGGAAGCATTTCACCAGCTATTTTATACATATTAGGAATCATTAAAAGTAATCCTTGGCTTGATGTATATGTAGATGCCAAAGAGCCAGATATTAAAGCTCCATGAAGTGCTCCAGCTACGCCGGCTTCACTTTGCATTTCACATAAATGAACATTATTATCAAAAATATTAGTTTTATTTTCACTTATTAAACTGTCTATTTTTGAAGCCATTGGACTAGATGGAGTTATAGGATAAACAAATGCTTCTTCAATAAAATTGTATGACATTTCAGCACAAGCAGAGTTTGCATCAGTTATTTTATACATAATTATCACCTTACATAATTATAATATAATCTTTTTAAAATCACAATAAAAGACCTATATCAGGTCTTTTTCAATATTATCTATTGTCATTTGAAATAGTGGCATTTTTTTGTATTCTAAATATATAACATTTTTATTTTTTAGATGTTTTTTTTGTTCTGTATTATTAATTATTAGTTGTTTTTCTGTGATGTTAATATCTTTTTTGTCTATAGGAATTGTTACAATTTGATTTTCTATATAAAATGTTTTTTCTCCATAATTATCCCATAAATCAATTATTATGTTATTTTCATTTAATAAATAATCATATAAAGTATTTTCTTTAATAAAGTAGTATTTGTAATAATTTAAATTTTTAAATGTATAATTTAATAAGAATATATCTGTTTTATTATAATAAGATGGGATTAAAATATATATTTTATTTTTTAAAAGCAAATTATTTAATTTGTATTTTTTTATTGTTTTTTCTAGTATATTTATAAATTGCTCTATGTCTATTATTTTAGTATTTTGGATTATTTTATATTTTGTTATTATTTTTTCTATTATAATATTTTTGGTTTTAGAATTATATAAATATATATTACTGTCTGTAAATTTTAATATAATATATTTTTTCATTTTCTCTTAAAAAAGACTTAATTTAAGTCTTCTATATTCATTTGATAAAAATTTTCTGGATTTATAGTGATTCCATCTTTTTCTACTTCAAATAATAGCATATTTTCACTTTCACTAGAAATGTTATTTTTTCCACTAGTTGCAATAATATCTCCTTGTTTGATAGTTGAACCTATTACTACTTTAACATCACTCACACTGTAATATTTAGTTATTAAAGTATTTGAATGAGTTATTTCAATATATGTTCCTAAAATCTCATCTTCTTTTACATCAGTTACATTACCATCTAAAACCGCTTTAATATCAAAACTATTTTCAGATGAATATAATATTCCTGTGTTTGGCATATAAGTATTTTGATAATAAATTAATGAATTTTCTTGTGTATTATTATCACTTGATTTATCGTAAAAATTTTTATTAATTTTTACTGTTTCACTGTCATATGGTTTTATTATTAAATCATTATTATAACTTATAACTGGTGTATCATTTTTAATAAAATTTTTAAATACATACGATAGTGTATCTCCTTCTAATTTGGAATTAAGAGTTTTACTAACAAACATTAAACTTACAATCATTAAAGAAAATGCAAAAAGATAAATTCCAGTTACTGCCCAACGTTTTAATCTCAATTTTTTTATTGTCAATTTATTCACCTTCCTAATAAAAGTTTGGTGCAAATAAAAAAAAATATACTATAATTTAGTAATTTCAACATCATTATAGTAATATTTTAAAATTTCTTGATAGTTTTTTCCTTCTTCGGCCATTCCATTGGCTCCATATTGACTCATTCCGACACCATGTCCATTTCCTCTTGTAGTTATTTGATAACAGTCGTTATTTTTTTCTATTGTAAAATCTGTGCTTCTTAATTGTAGTAATTTTCTAAATTCAATTCCAGTAAATATTTTGTCATTAACTTTTATTTTTTCTACTCTATTTGTATTAGAACGTTTTAGTATTTCAATATTCAAACTTTGGTCACTTATACCTAATTTTTCTTTTATTTCTTGTTCATTAAAATCTTTAGTTACTATAAAATTTTTTGCAGTTTCTTCCCATTTGGATTCAACACTTTTTATATTTCCTTCTTTGAAAACTTGAACTGAATCTTCTGTGTAACCATTACTCATTGAAAAGAAAAAGGCTTTTATAACTTCATTGTTTTGTTTTAAAACTTGACTTTGAGTTGCTGCTACAGCACTATAAATTTTTTTGTAATTTTCGTCGTATTTTTCTTGCCAATTTTGTTGCATTTTTTCTTTTGTTAAATATACTTGATCATTTATAGTATCTATAACATCGTAATTTCCTGTTGAATGTTCTATTTTATATACTGCATAACTTCTTGCAGCTACTGCTTGAGCTTTTAAAGCTTCTATTTCAAAACTTGCTGGCATTTCTCCAGCAAGTACTCCTACTAAATATTCTTCTAAATTCATTGTGGTTTTCTCGTTATTTACTAAAACATTTATGGTTATTTTGCTGTTCAAATTTTCTAGTTCTGGTTCATTATTAATCACAGTAAACTTTGTTTCTTTTGGTTTAGAAACATTAATATTAGTTTTTAATTTTGATTTTACTAAAAAACTTATTACAGATATTGGTATTAAAAAAAGAATAATAAATATTAATATTTTATTTTTATTCATATTTTTCCCTTCTATAGTATTTGACTTGATGATAAAAAATCAACAATAAAATTAGTAATTAAGTAACTCATTATAAAACTAAGTAGTATAATAAATATTCTGGATTCAATAATTTTATTTTTTTTAAAAAAGTTATTGTAATTAATACTCGATAATATATATGCACTTATTAATGAAAATAAAACATATAAGAGAGCTTTAATTGACATTTGAATCCTCGTATTGTTTTATTTTATCTATTCTACGTTGATGTCTTTCCTCTTTTGAAAATGGAGTTTCTAAAAAAGTGATTATTATACTTTTTAGATCATCTAAATTGTTTTTATAACTCAATGCTATTATATTAGCATCATTATCATTTCTTGTATGAACTGCATCTTCTTTGCTCGAAACATGAGCACATCTTATTCCTTTTACTTTATTAGCGGCAATCGACATACCAATTCCGGTTCCACATAATAATATACCGTAATCTACTTCACCTTTTGCAACACTTGTTGCAACTTTGAATGCAAAGTCTGGATAGTCATCTGTAGGGGTATTATTAGTGCTCATATCAAAAACTTGATAATTTTTTTCTTCTAAATATTTAATTAGTTCTTGTTTTTCTTTTACTCCATTGTGATCTGTTGCTATAGCTATTTTCATTTTTCACCTCTCATTGCCTTTTCTAAAATTGGCATTAAACCATTTCCGTCTTTTCTGTGGACTGGAAGTTGGTATAAATCATGACCTGGAAAATCATTTCCTTCTATAAGGGATGGTTGATTTTTTCCAACGCATACATCCCATCCAATATATCCAATTTCTTCTGTTACATCACAAGCATCTATACATAGTTTTTTTACTTTATCCCACATAGGAATTTGTAATCCAATGATAGGTTCTTTTGTGAGTGGATGTTTTTTATAAACGTTTCCACTTTTATCTATTGCAGGATATTCCACAATTCCAGTTTCTATATTAATTGTTGTTACCATTCCTCCATGATTAAAATTATCTACTACATTTTTGTTGTTTCCAAAACGAATAAATGCTGCTACAACTTGCTTATTTAATGTTACTATACGTACAGTATTTATAGAATATGGGTAAACTTTATTTATTACATCGTGTTGAATGGCTACTTCTTCTACTAATAATTGGCCATTCTTTTTTAGAGTTTGAAAAAGAGATTTAGGATTCTTATTTTTTAATTCTATTTTTTCTACTCCTTTTCCACAAGATAATGATAAAGGTTTGACGATTATTTCTTTTTTATTTTCTATAAATTTTGTGAATTCATCTAAATTATCATCTAATAGTAACCATTCTCTATTTAAATATTTATTATATAGTTTATTAAATAAAGCTTTATCTTCAAATTTATAAGTTTCTTTTGGATTGTTATATTTTTTTATTAACTTATTATTTTTTCCTCTTGTTACTATTGTTGCACGTTCTTTTTCGGATAAATTGTACATTTCAAATAATTTGTAATCTACATATCCAGCTTCATATTTTATTCCACAATGAATGATGTCAAAAAATATTATAATTTTCGATTTTTGACTTTTTTGATGAACATCGTTAATGGTTTTAAAAAATGATTTATAATCCATTTTTAATATTCTTGTGCATAGATATTTTACTTTACTCATTTTATCACCTAATATAATTATAGCATGTTATAATAAAACAAAAAAGATGCTTATGCAGCATCTTCTAAATTGTATTTTCTTCTAAATTTTTCTACGTTTCCAGTTCTCTTATGTTTTCCTTGTGCTCCTGTATAGAATGGATGACATTCACTACAAACTTCTACTTTATGACTATCTTTATTTGATTTTGTTGTAAAAGTTGCACCACATGCGCAAGTAATAACACATTCTTTTTGTTCTGGATGTATATTTGCTTTCATAATACACTCCTTCCGCCATAACTAGTAATAGTTATAGATAAATAATTACTTAGATAGTATATCATAATTTTTATTTATTGCAAGTAATAATTAAATTAATCATCAATTAATTCAATCTTTCCTCCCACTTTATTTATTTTTTCTACTATATTTTCATATCCTCTTAAAATATGTTCTATATTGGAAATTGTTGTTGTTCCTGAAGCAATCATTCCGGCTACCATCATTGCGGCTCCGGCACGTAAATCAGTTGCGACTACTGTTGTTCCAGTTAACGGAGTTTTTCCTTTAATGGCTGCCTGATTGTTAAATAATTTTATATTTGCTCCCATATCATTTAAGTGTTTTATGTGTCTCATTCTATTTTCATAGATTGTTTCTTCAAAAAGTGATTCACCTTCACATTGAGTTAAAAGAGTACTCATTGGTTGCCCTAAGTCTGTAGGAAATCCAGGATATACTAAAGTTTTTACATTTACTGGTTTTAAATGTTCTACTTTATTAACTTCGATGGTGTCACCTTCTATTTTAAAATTCGCTCCTGTTTCGGCCAATTTAGTTAAAACAGATTCTAAATGTTCTTTGATTACACCTTGAATTTTTAAGTTTTTACCTAAAAGTGTTCCAATCATAATATAGGTTCCTGCTTCAATTCTATCTGGAATTACTTCTACAATTCCTCTAGATAAGGAAATAACACCTGTTATTTTGATTTCGCTAGTTCCAGCTCCTTCTACTTTGGCTCCCATACTGTTTAAAAGTGATGCTATATTAACTATTTCTGGTTCTTTAGCTGCATTAAATATTCTAGTAATTCCTTCTGCATATATGGCGGCAAACATTAAATTTATAGTAGCTCCTACACTTGCAAAATCTAAAAAGATGTTGGCTCCTTTTAATTTTTCAGCTTCAATTGTATATGTGTTATTTTCTATTGTAACTTTAGCGCCCATTTTTTTAAACCCATTAATATGAAAATCGATTGGTCTACTTCCAATTACGCAGCCTCCAGGGTAAGAAATTTTGGCTTTTTTATATTTTGATAAAAGTACTCCCATAAAATAATATGATGCTCTTATACTATTGGCATATTCTGCTGGAATTTCAGCATTTCTTGCATGTTTGTTATTTATGATTAACGTTTCATTGCTATAAGTTACTTCTGCCCCTAAAATTTTGATCATTTCAATTAATTTCTTGACATCACTTATATTAGGAACATTGACAATTTCAACAATATCATTAGTTAACATAGCTGCTGGAATTAAAGCTACTACTGAATTTTTGGCTCCTCCTATTTTTATTGTTCCTTCTAAAATGTGTTGGCCTTCAATAATTAGTTTTTTCATCAAATGCCTCCTTTCAAGGTTTTATTTGATTTTATTATAAAATAAATAATTAAAAAATAGTATTAAACATGTTTAAATTTGACATAAATTTACAATGGCTATTGCAAATAAGAGAATTATTCCAATAATTTGAGCATATTTTCCAAGATATTTTATGGAATATTTTCCTAGCAGTAAACCTAGGAACGTGAAAGAAAAACTAACGATAGAAAATATAAATGAAGATAAAATATAATTGTTAGTTATTGCTTCTAATCCTATTCCTATAGAAAAAGCATCTAAACTAACACTAAAAGAAAAAAGAATTACTCCCATAAAAGATTTGGTTAATTTTGATTCTTTTTTTTGAAAAAGTTCAATTAACATTTCTAAAGATATGAATAATAAAATGATACCCATTATAAAATTGGAATTTAATTTTAAGATTTCTATTAAATAACTCCCAATACTTAATCCAATTAGCGGCATTAAAAAATGAAAAATTCCTACTGAGATGCTTGCTCTTATGATTTGTTTGCTATTCATATTTAAGGTACCAAATCCTAAAGAAAGAGAAAAAGCATCCATGCTTAATCCAATAGCAATTAAAAATAGAAGAAAAAATTCTTTCATGTATTCCTCCTATTTAATTCTATTATGATTTTCACATAAAATGCTTAATTATTTTTTCAACAATAAATTTATATTCAACTTCACTTTGATTTTCTTCTGCATCTATCATACAAAGTGGAGGAAATAAAACACACCACCAATTTTCTCCATTTCCTTCTCCAAGAATTATTACTAGTGATTCATAATTTCCTTCAGAATAATTAACTCCTTTATATTCCTTTTTGGGAAAATAATTTAATCCATATTTTATTGTGTAATTTGTTTTAAAATTATTTTCTTTTAAAGTTTTTCTTGTTAATTCATCTATATTATTTATATTACTTTTTATAATTTCTCTTGTTTCTTCTAATGAATTGCTATTTTGTGTTAATGAATATAAATATTTTTCTATGCTATTTTTGACTTTTAATTTTATATTTTGATCGTCAACACTATTACTATTGGCTATTATCCTGATTCTTATTGATTCTATTGGTATTTTAATTTCAGTTTCTTTTTTTGTGATTACTAAAAATGATATTATTATGGAAGTAATTATTATTATTTTTTTTATAAAAAAACACTACCTTTCTAAATTAATATTGGGTAGTATTTAAAAATTTTATTCATTTATAATGAAAAGATATCTATCTCTATTTGAATAGTCTTTTTCAACTAAGATTGTAGAATATGGAAACTGATTTTTGGCATATTCTTTAAGATATTCTCCTTGATCAATTCCTATTTCAAAAGCAATTATAAATTTATTATTTAAATTATGTTTAAGTTTATTTATTATTATTTTATAAAATTGTAATCCTTTATCTTTAGCGTATAGGGCTTTTTTTGGTTCATATTTAGTATTTTTAGAAACTTCATCACTTTTTTTTAAATATGGGGGATTACTAATTATCAGATCATATTTTTGATTATTAGAAAATTTATTTATGTCTTTTTTATAAAAATTTATATTTACGTTATTAAGATCAGCATTTTTGGTTGCTACTTTTAGAGCTTTTTTACTGATATCTATGGCATCAATGGTGGATGTTGGAAAATATTTTTTTAGTGTAATTGCTATACAACCTGATCCTGTTCCAACTTCTAAGATATTTGGATTTAATATGTTATATTTTTTTAAATAATTTATTGTTTTTTCTATTAATAATTCTGTTTCAAATCTTGGTATTAAAACATTTTTATTCACTAAGAAATCATATCCATAAAAGTTTACATTTCCTAAAACGTATTGAAGTGGATAATTTTTCTTTTTATATTTTTCTAAAGCTTTTTCTCCATATTTTTCTATTATTACTTTTTCAGTAGCATCCATTATTTTCCTTCTAATTTAATCCTTTGATCTTCTGTTATTAAGGCTTCTATTATAGCTTCTAAATGTCCTTCCATTACTCTATCAAGTTCCATCACGCTAAAATTTATTCGATGGTCCGTAACACGATTTTGAGGATAATTATATGTTCTAATTTTTTCAGAACGATCGCCTGTTCCTATTTTAATTTTTCTTTCTGCGCCTTCCTTTTCTTGTTGCTCCTCTAATTTTTTATTATAAAGTCTTGTTTTCATAATCTGAATTGCTTTTTCTTTATTTTTTATTTGACTACGTTCTGTTTGAGAATATACTATGATTCCTGTTGGTATATGAGTTAATCTTACAGCTGAGTCCGTTGTATTTACTCCTTGACCTCCACATCCACTACTTCTTGTAATGTCTATTCTGATCTCACTCATATCAAGTTCAAAATCTATATCTTCTGCTTCTGGCATAACTAACACTGTTGCTGTTGATGTGTGGATTCTTCCTTGAGTTTCTGTTTCTGGTACACGTTGAACTCTATGAGAACCACTTTCAAATTTTAATTTAGAGTAAACGTTATCACCTTTGATAGAAAATTCGATTTGTGAATATCCTCCACTAGATCCTTCTACAGAATTTGTAATTTCAATTTTCCAATTATTTCTTTCTGCATACTTTGAATACATTCTAAATAAGTCTCCAGCAAAAATGTTTGCTTCATCTCCGCCAGCAGCTCCTCTTATTTCCATTATTATATTTTTACCATCATTTTCATCTTTTGGAATTAATAAAATTTCTAATGATTTTTCTAAATCTTTTTGTTTTTCGAGAGAGGATGCTAATTCTTCTCCTACCATATCTGCCATTTCTGGATCATTTTGCATTTCTTTTAATTCTTTTATATCTTGATCTAATTTTTTTAATTCGTTGTATTCCTTTATAATTTCTTCTAAATCACTGCGTTCTTTAGATAATTTTTTCATTTTTTGATAATTATTTAAAACCTCTGGATCCATTAATTCTTCATTCAGTTCTTTAAAACGATTTTCAATAATTTCTAACCTTTCTCTCATAGTTCCTCCTTATTTAAAAAAACAGATGCTACATATTATCTGTTTCTTCTGTATCATCATCTATGACTACCAAATCTTTTAAATCATCTTCTGCATCATCGTCGTCTACTAATTCATCATCATAGTTTATATCTTCTTCGATTTCAGCTTCCTCTATTTCTTCTTTTACTTCTTCTTCTAAATCTTCATCTTCGTCGATAACTAGTTTTGTTTTATGATTTTCTTTTAAATCCCAATAACCTTGTTCTAACATTAAAAATCTTTGGTCTGTTGAAAGCATCTCAAAAAAATCACCTATATGGTTTTCAAAATTTGATTGAGGAAGTTCCATAACTTCTATAACTGTTTTAAACAAGTCTTGAATTTTCATTTTATCTTTCTTGTTTTTTAATATTAAATAGGCAACGTCATCATATGACATTTGTTCTAATTTTTCTTTATCTATATCTAATTTCATAATATCCTCCTAAATATCTAAAACATTATATGAATCTCATATTTGGTATGATACACACTTTTTAAACAAGTATAATTTTATCATATGTTTTTAGTTTGTCAATATAAAGTAATTTTTATTTTTCTTTTAGTATTTTCTTCATATTCATTTTGGTATTCTATAGTGTGTACATTATCTTTAATATTAATGTTTACATTTTCTAAATTTACTACTAATTCATTACTTGGATTAAGTAAAGTGATTTTACACTGTTTATTTTTAAAATCTAATATTATTTGTTCATTTAAAGTTCTATATTTTAATTTTTGTTTTTCTTTATTATAATGATATTTTGTGTTTTCGTGTTCAAAATATATATTATTTGCTAATACTTTATATTCCTTTTGTAATATTTGAAGTTCTTTTTTTTCATTGTTGTAAACAATTAAATCTATTTTAGACATACAATCACCAGAGATATAATAACATAACTTCTTTTGTTTTTCACTTATAATTATATTTTTTTTATACATAATAATTTTGGTGATATCTTTGAAATTTTTTAAAACTTTTATTAAAATTTGTTTGTGGTTATTTATAATTGGAATAGTAATTATGTCTAGTTTATATATTTATGCATATTTTACACCTTCTATTAATATTAAAAGTGGAAACGCTATACAAATCCTTGATAATAATGATAGTATTGTTTATCAAGGATCTAGTTCAAATAAATGGGTTAATTTGGATGAAATTAGTGATGATGTAAAAAATGCTGTTATTGCTACTGAAGATAAATATTTTTATAAACATTTAGGGTTTGATTATTTGAGAATTGTAAAAGCGATGGCTTTAAATATAAAAAATAAATCTATTGTTCAAGGTGCTTCTACGATTAGTCAACAATATGTTAAAAATTTATTTTTAGATTTTGATCAAAATTGGAATAGAAAAATTGAAGAGGCATTTTTAACTTTAGAATTAGAAATGCATTATACAAAAGATGAGATATTGGAAGGTTATTTAAATACTATTAACTTTGGTCAAGGAAATTATGGAATTGAATCCGCAAGTAATTTTTACTTTAATAAACACGCTAAAGATTTAAGTTTAGAAGAAGCAATAATGTTGGCTGGAATTCCAAAAAATCCTAGTAATTTTAATCCAGTAACAAACTATGATAATGCAGTAAAGCGAGCAAAAATTGTAGCCGCAAGCATGGTTAATAACGATATGTTACAAGAAAATGAAGTTAAAAGTTTATTTACTAATAAATTAGAAATTTATGGTAAAAGAGATTCCAATAATTTAAAAACTTTATTATATTATCAAGATGCTGTTATGAAAGAATTAAATGATATTAAAACTATTTCTAAATCTTTAATAGATTCTGGAGGATTAAAAATATATACTAACTTGGATTTAGAAGCTCAAACTAATTTAGAAAATGCTATTGACAATAATATGTTGGATGATGACACACAAGTTGCAAGTATAATGATAGAACCCGAAAGTGGAAAAGTTATTGCCTTAGCTGGCGGTAGAGATTATTCTATCAGTCAATATAACAGAGTTACATCAAGTAAAAGACAGGTTGGTTCCACTATTAAACCTTTTTTATATTATTCAGCATTGGAACAAAACATGACTTCTGCTAGTACTTTTAAAAGTGAAGAAACTACTTTTGTTTTTTCCGATAATAAAACGTACTCTCCAACAAATTTTGCAAATAGTTATGCCAATAGTGATATTACAATGGCTGCTGCTCTTGCTTATTCAGATAATATTTATGCAGTTAAAACTCATTTGTTTTTAGGAGAAGAAACTCTAGTAAACACATTAAAGCAATGTGGTTTAAATGAAAAAGTAAGTGCGGTTCCAAGTTTAGCATTGGGAGCTACAGAATTAAATATGTTTGATTATGCTGAAGCTTATACTACTTTAGCTAGTGGAGGAGAAAAAAAAGATCTTTATTTAATTCGTAAAATAGAAAATTCTAATGGAAATGTAATATATGAAAAAAAGAATGAGAAGGAAATTATATTAAATACTAATTATGTTTATATATTAAATGAAATGATGACTAATACGTATAACAGGTCTTTTATAAGTTACAATGCTCCTACTGTTTTATCAATTTCTCCAAAAATCACTCACAAATATGCGATTAAAACTGGAACAACTGATAATGACTATTGGACGGTTGGGTATAATAAAAAAGCCTTAACTTTGGTTTGGACTGGAAATGATAATAATGAAAACTTAAATAGTAAATATTCTAAAATCACAAAAAATATTTGGGTTGATACTATGGAAAATTATTTAGCAAATAAAAATATTACTAGTGATGAAGATTGGTACGAGATTCCACAAAATGTTGTTAGCACTATTTTAGATTCCGTGACCGGTGAACAAGCAAATGACGGAAATAAAAGTGCAGTTTTCTATTTTCTTAAAGGAACAGAACCACAATAAAAATAGACTAATAATTAGTCTATTTTTCAATTTTAATTATTATTTGATAAAGATCTTCAAAATCAAATTCTTCAGTTTCAATTTTAAATTTTGCTTCTTCTATTTCTTTTGCTATTTCTCTTATTGATTTAACTGCACTTTCTATATTTCCAACTTCTATTTTCTTTGGCTTTACTGGCTCTGGTGATGGTGCGATTATTGGTTCTTTTTTAGGAAGTGTTGGTATTTCAGTAGCTGGTTTATTTAATTCTTCAGCCGTTGGAATATTGAATGTTTCATAGTTAGTATCTGACGTTATTCCTATTGATTTATTTAAGGCTTCTATCTGTCTTGCCAATTCTTTCATATCATCATCTTCTTGGATCAATGTAGATATATTATTAGATTTTTCTTCTTTTAATGGTACAAAAGCTGGCTCTGGAGGTAGTTGTTTTTCAACAACTGGTTTTATCTTTTTAATTTCTTCATCTAATTGTCTTACTGTCCATCTACCATTTATTATTTTGTTTAGCATTTCTTTTTGTTTTTCTGGATCACTTATTTGAAGTAAACTTCTGGCATGTCTTTCACTTATTTTTTCTTCTATTAATGCATTTTGAACTTCGTTGGTTAAATTCAATAATCTAACTTTATTAGCAATAGCTGATTGAGATATTCCCATCTTTTTTGCTAACTCTTCTTGAGTTAGATAACCTCTATCTAATAATTTTTTATAAGATTTAGCTTCTTCTATTGCTGATAAATTTTTTCTTTGTAAATTTTCAACTATGGCAACTTCTGCACTTTTGTTATCATCCATTTGAGTAATTATTGCAGGGACTTGGTTTAATCCAGCTATTTGGGATGCTTTATATCTTCTTTCTCCAGCAATTATCTCATATTTATCGCCTAATCTTCTTAAAACAAGTGGTTGAATTATACCATGTTCTTTTATTGAAGATGCTAATTCTTGAAGTGCCTTTTCGTCAAAAGTTAGTCTTGGTTGAAATCTATTTGGAATAATGTCCATTACATTTATAAATTGTATTTGAGGTTCAACTTTCATTTCTACTGCCCCTTTTCTATTCTATATTAATATTACTTTATTTTAAAGATTTTTTCAAGATTAAAAGAATATTACAATGGTTGTTTTACTATTTTACTATAATTTCTTGGATACTTAATTGAGGTTTTATTAATTTTTTTGATAATTATAAATTCTCTTTGTCCTAAATTAATATAGTTTTCTATTTTTTTTGTTTCTATATATTTTCCACCTAGTAATGTTATTCCTCTTAAGCTGTTTTCTAATTCTATTTTACAATCCGATTTCATCGCTATAAAAAAGCCATTTATTTTAACATATGGAATAGATAATTCTGTTAATATTTGGAGATCTTTTACAGCACGTGCTGTTACTAAATCATAATATTCTCTTTTTTTATCAATGTATATCTCAGCTCTTTCATTTATTATTTCTACATCTTTTAAATTTAATTTATTTACTATATATTGACAAAATTTTGTTTTTTTATTATTGGAATCTAAAAGTGTAAGTTTTAAATGAGGATATAATATTTTTATTACAATACCAGGAAATCCTGCTCCACAACCAATATCTAACATTGTGGATATTTCATTAAAGTTAATAGAAGTCGCTAATAATGATGAATCAAAGAAGTGTTTTAAATAAACTTCAGAAGTTTCAGTAATTGCAGTTAAATTTGTATGTTGATTGTAATTTAATAATTCTTTACAGAATACTTCAAATTGATTAATTTGATTTTCTTTCAAATTTATATTCTTTTTATTTAATTCTTTTAAAAATTCATCTTTATTCATTCTTTCCATATTCCTTTTTTAAATAGATTGCTAATATTGATATATCTGATGGATTAACTCCACTAATTCTTGTTGCTTGGGCTATTGTTATAGGCCTGACAGCTTGTAATTTTTGTTTTGCTTCACTTGCCAAGTTAGTAATCTTTGTATAATCTATATCATCAGGTATCTGTTTTTCTTCCAACTTTAACATTTTGTCTATTTCTTTATAAGTTTTATCAATATAACCTTCATATTTATCTATTATTTCAGCTTGTTCTAGGATTTCTTCATCATATGGTTTTATTAGATTTGTGGAAACAAAATCAATTATTTTTATTTCTGGTCTTTTTAAAAAATCAAATAAACTTGTACCTACTTTTAAAGGTTCTATTTTTGATTTTATTAATTCTGGAACATTACTTGGCTTAATTCTTGTTTGTTTTAATTCTGAAATAATTTTTTCTATATTACTTTCTTTTTCAGTTAAACGTTTCATTTGATTTTCATCAATTAATCCAGCGTAGTAACCATATTTTCTTAATCTTAAATCGGCATTATCGTGACGTAAAACTAATCTAAATTCTGCGCGAGATGTAAGTAATCTATAAGGTTCCTTCGTTCCTTTGGTTACTAAATCATCTATTAAGACTCCTATATATGATTCATTTCTCTTTAATACTAATTGCTTTTTGTTTAATAGTTTTAAACCGGCATTAATTCCCGCTATTAATCCTTGTCCAGCAGCTTCTTCATATCCACTTGTACCATTTATTTGCCCAGCGGTAAAAAGGCCATCTATTATTTTTGTTTCAAGTGTAGGTTTTAATTGAAGGGGATTAATGGCATCATACTCAATTGCATAGGCATATTTTAATATTTTTGCTGATTCTAAACCTTTTATACTATGAACCATTTGTTCTTGAACGTCTATTGGCATACTTGTTGAAAAACCTTGAAGGTATATGTCATCATAGTATCTACTCTCAGGTTCTAAAAAAAGTTGATGTCTTTCTTTGTCTTTAAATCTTACTATTTTATCTTCTATTGAAGGACAATATCGAGGGCCTATTCCTTCAGCATAACCACCGTACATAGCTGATCTAGATAAATTTTCATTAATTATTTTATGAGTTTTTTCATTAGTGTAAACTAAATAACAGCTTTCTTGTTTATCTATATCATATGTTGGTTTATCATCAAAACTATAGGTCCAGTATTGAGAGTCTCCTTTTTCTTCTTTTAATAGTTTAAAATTAATACTATTTTTATCAAGTCTTTGCGGAGTACCAGTTTTTAGTCTTTGAATTTCAAAACCTAACTCTTTTAAATTATTACTTAAATTATTACTTCTTCTTTCACCATGGGGCCCTTCTTCTTTAGAATAATCTCCTATTAGTATTTTACTGCGTAAATAAGTCCCTGTTGTTAAAATTAAAGATTTGCACAAATATTCAATATTATTCTCCGTTTTTATTCCAACTATTTTTCCATTTTCTATAATTAAATTTTCTACCATAGATTCTATAATATCTAAATTCTTTGTTTGTTCTAAAGCTTCAAACATTAATTTTGGATAAGTAATTTTATCTGCTTGGGCTCTTAATGATCTTACTGCTGGTCCTTTACTGTTATTTAACATTTTTATTTGAATATGGCTTCTGTCAGCTATTTTTCCCATTAAACCGCCAAGTGCGTCAATTTCTCGAACAACTATACCTTTTGCAGTACCCCCTATTGAAGGATTACATGGCATATCAGCTATATTTTTTTTATTTGCAGTTATTAAAGCGGTTTTTAATCCCATTTTACTAGTGGCATGTGCTGCTTCGCATCCAGCATGTCCGCCTCCTACTACTATTACATCATATTTCATGTTTATCCTCACTTTCCTAAACAATATTTTGAAAATAATTCATCAATTAGTTCTTCCTTGTATGTTTTTCCAATAATTTCTCCAAGTAAATCAAAAGTTGATTTAATATCAATTTCCAACATATCAATTGGAATTTCTGTATCAATTGTGATTAATATATTATCGATTAAATTTACGCATTGTTTGACAAGAGAAATCTGTCTGGCGTTTGATAAAAAAGTTAAATTTTTAGAATTAATTTCCTCTAAATTAAACATTTCACAAATTTTATTTTTTAGTAAATCTAATCCATTGGGTGAAGTTGTATTACCTAAAATATATTCCTCTTTTATTTCTAGTTTTGTTGGTAAATCGGTTTTATTTAATAAAATTATTCTTTTTTTGTTTTTTGTTAAATTCAATAAATATTCGTCTTCTTCCGTTAAATTTTCACTACTATTTAATACTAAAATTACTAAATCAGTATTCTTTAATATTTCTTTACTTTTTTCTACCCCAATTTGCTCAACTATGTTATCTGTTTTTCTAATACCAGCTGTGTCTGTTAAATTTAATTTGATTCCTTTTAAAATTATTTCACCTTCAACTATATCTCTTGTAGTTCCTGCAACGTTAGTGACAATTGCTTTATTTTCATTTAAAAGATGGTTCAAAATGCTGCTTTTTCCAACATTTGGTCTTCCAATTATTGATACATTTATACCTTCTTTTATAATTTTTCCGTTTTTAGATTCTTCTAATAAATTTTCTAATTTTTTCTTAATAGGTATCAACTTTTGTTTTAGCAAATCATGAGTTATTATTTCTGCATCTTCATATTCTGGATAATCAATATTTACTGCTATGTTTGCTAATAAATCTAATATGTCTTTTCTGGCATTTTCTATTAATAATGATAAATTACCAGTAATTTGATTTATTGCCATTTTTCTAGATGATTCTGTTTCTGAATTTATTAAGTCCCCTATTGCTTCTGCTTCTAACAAATCAATTCTTCCATTTAAAAATGCTCTTTTAGTAAATTCTCCTCTTGTTGCTAAACGGCATCCATTTGTTAAAAGTAACTCTAGGACCTTATTTGTTGTACTAATTCCTCCATGACAATTGATTTCTACTACATCTTCTGTTGTAAATGTTTTTGGAGATTTCATTACACTAATTAGAACTTCGTCTATTTTTTCGCCATTTTCGTCTTTTATGAATCCATAATGAATTGTGTGTGAAGGTACTTCTTCTAGATTTTTTCCATCAAACATTTTGTTGACAATTTTTATACTATCTTGTCCACTACATCTTATTATTGAAATTGCTCCTACACCTAATGCAGTTGACACAGCACATATCGTATCAGTTTCCATATTTTTTTCCTTTCGTTAATGTATTATAGCACATAATTATTTCCCGGGAAATAATTTGACATGTAAAAAAGAAGAACTAGTCTTCTTTTAATTTTATTATTACATGTCTATTGGGTTCTACACCCTCACTAACAGTGGTTACTTTACTATTTGTTGATAGTGCATTATGAACAATCCTTCTTTCAAAAGCGTTCATATTATCCATCTTAATTTCTATTTTAGTTCTTATTACATCTTTAGCTAAGTTATTAGCTAGTCTTTCTAATCTTTTTTGTTGTTTTTCTTTATAATTTTCAACGTCTAAGTATATGTTTGGATAAACATTTATTTCATTGGCAATGGCTTGACGTAAAATCAAATTCAATGATTTTAATGTTCTTCCTTCACTTCCAATTAAAAGTGAATTATTATCAGAAAACATTTTTATTTCTATTTGATTATCTCTTATCTTTGTTTCATATTTTGTTTCAATTCCCATTTTTTGGAGAATATCATCTAAAATACTTTTTGAATATTCTGCAAGATCTGTTAACAAATAGACATTCATTTTAGTCATACTTTTTTTCAATAGAGACCCTTTAGTCGTTTCTACAGTATAAACATAATCTTTTTCTTCTAAATTTAATTCATTATTTATATTTTCAATAATCTCTTCTTTTGTTTTTCCTTCATATACTTTTACTTCCATATTACTAATTTCCTTTTCTATCTTTCATTTTTTTAAATATCACAGTTTGTAAAACGTTTAATCCGTTTGTTGCGCACCAATAAAGTGCAATTGCGGTTGGCAAGCTAAATGATGCAATTGAGATAAAGATTAACATAAATGTTGTCATAAATTGCATTTGTTTTTGTTGTTCTGAGTTAATGCCATTATTCATACTTAATTTAAATGAGAAGTACGTGGTTAATATAATAATAAGGATAAGTATTAAATATACATAATTTCCTGATTTAATTCCAATCATTGGTGTAGTACCTAATTGAAGTGACCATAAATTTCCCTCGAATATTGCTGGTACTCTATTGATAGCTTCTAGAAAAGCAAAGAATAATGGAAATTGAATAAATGATAATAAACAACTTCCTAGTGGATTAATGTTGTATTTTTTGTATACTAACATAGTTTCTTGGCTCTTTTTCATCATTGAATCAGAATCAGTTTTGTCTTTATATTTTTTCTCTATTTTTTCTATTTCTGGCTGAGCTTTCTTTAAGTTTTCTGACTGTTTTAATGGCTTAATGCTTAAAGGCATCAATAATAATCTGATAAATATTCCTATTAGCATTACGGAAATACCATAATTTTTAACTAATTTTCCAAGATTTACTATTGACCAAGCTATTGGAGAAACAAAAATACTTTCCCATAAACCACTATAATTTTTTGTATTAAATGGTTTAATATTTTTACATTCTGGTAAGTCTTTTAGTTTTACGGTCATATACTTTTCATATTTTTCATAGATATTGTACAAACTGCCAGTTGGCTTACATAACAAATTACTTGTTAAACTTTGACCTGTTTCCTCGTTTGTGATTCTTTTATTTTTGTTATCGGTAACATATTGTGTACAACCTGTTGTTAATAAAAGCACTGCTGCAATAAGTATTACTATTTTTTTTAAATTTTTTTTGTTCATTTTCCACCTATTTCATTATATTTTTTATTTCTTGTTGAAGAATATCAAATTTGGCTTTAAGACATGCTTCTTTTATTATTATAATATAATCTCTATTTTTTTCAAATAATTTTTTATTTTCACCTAATAACATCCTAATTCTTCTTTTTTGTTTGTTTCTTGTAACTGCATTTCCTAATTTTTTTCCAGCTGCAATACCAAAACGACTTTTCTCTAAATTATTATCCTTATAATATATAATAAAATATTTATTTTGTAATTTTAGGCCTTTTTTGATAATGTCATTAAATAAAATATTATCCTTCACTCTTTCTTCTTTTTTCATTTTTGCCTCCAAATGAAGAAAAAACCACATAAATGTGGTATTATTTGCATAAACGTTTACGTCCTTTTTTTCTTCTATTTTTTAAAATATTCGTTACTTTTCTAGCAAAAAAACCATGTTTTTTACTCTTTTTACGATTATTTGGTTGATAAGTTCTTTTCATTTTGACACCTCCACCTCTTTTTAGCTACTTTATTCTACAACATTACTCTTTAGATGTCAATTTTATTTTGATTTTTATTTTAATTTATTTTTAAACGTTAATTGTGGAAATTTTAATATTGATGTGAATTTCAATTTGTGGAAAATGTTGAAAAGTTTGTTTTTTAGCTTATTTAGTGATGTTGTGTGTTGAAAATTATGTTGATATTTTGTGGATTTTGCAAATTTTAAAAATTTTGTCTTTTATTTTGTGAAAAAGTAGTTTAAAATTATCTGTAGAAAAAGGTGTCATGAATGCGGGGTGGTTTTTTTGGACAAAGATACACTTTGGAATAATTTTTTAAAGGTTATAAAGAACAAATTGATGAGTGTTTCTTATGATACTTGGTTTAAAGATACTAAATTGTATTCTATGGAAGATGATAAATTAGTTATCGAAGTTCCAATGTCATTTCATAAAACATTTTTGTCTACTACATATTATGACTTAATTGAAGAGATTATTACTAGTTTGACTGGAAATACTTATGATTTGGAGTTTTTAATTCATGAGGAAATAGATGAAAAAAAGCAAGTAACAAGATCTTTAGATGATATTTCAAATAAAGAAAGAAATTTTAATTCTAACTTAAATCCTAAATATAAATTTGAAAATTTTGTAATAGGGGATTCTAATAGATTTGCACAAACAGCAGCTGTTGCGGTTGCTGAACAGCCTGGAAAAATATACAATCCTCTTTTTATCCACGGAAAGAGTGGGCTGGGGAAAACTCATTTAATGCACGCTGTAGGAAATTATATTGTTGACCATTCAGATTTAAATGTTTTATATGTTACAAGTGAAGAATTTATTTCTGATTTTATTGGAATTAACAAAAAAAATACTGATAATTATGATATTGTTGATCATTTTAAAGAAAAATACAGAAATATAGATGTTTTAATAATTGATGATATTCAATTTTTAGGTGGAGCTGAAAAAACACAGCAAGAATTTTTTCACACATTTAATACTTTATATGACTCTAATAAACAAATTATTATTAGTAGTGATAGATCTCCTGATGATTTAAAATTGCTTGAAGATAGACTACGAACGAGATTTAGATGGGGCTTAACGGTCAATATATTTCCACCAGATTTTGAATTAAGATGTAAAATATTACGGGATAAGATGGCAGGGCACGAAGTAGCAAAATTAGTTCAAAATGAAGTTATTGAATATATTGCGAATAATTGTGAAAGTGATGTTAGACACTTAGAAGGTGCAATAACAAGATTATATGCTTATGCGGCAATAATGTCTCCACAATGCATAAATTTAGAATTTGCAACTGAAGCTTTAAAAGATTATTTAGGAAAATCCTATTATGGAACTAATAATATAATTAAGATACAAAAGGGAGTTGCAGAATATTTTAATTTAACTGTTGATAATTTAAAAAGTAAAAAAAGAACTGCGGATATTAATAATGCTAGACAAATCGCAATGTATATTTGCAGAATGACTACTGAAGAAACAGTTTCTAGGATCGGATTAGAGTTTGGAAATAGAGATCATTCAACCGTTCTACATGCTATAGAAAAGGTAACAGAAGAATTAAAAACTAATGAAGAATTGAATGAACAGATTAAACAAATTAAAGAAAAAATTGGATAATGTGGATAATTAAATATTTATTAACAAACACTTTTACTTTTGTTTTAGGTAATTAATACATTTTTCAACATTTTACACGCTAATAATAAAGATAATACTTATATAAGAAAGAAGGAATAAAAATGAAATTAACAATTGATAAAAATATTTTATTAGAAAATTTAAGTAACGTAGTAAAAGCAATTAGTCCAAAAAATATTATACCTATTTTGAATGGAATAATGTTTCAATTAACAGATGAAGGTTTATACTTACTAGCTAGTGATAGTGATTTAACTATAAAAACTTTTATAAAAAAGGAAGATATAATAAATATAGAGCAAACAGGTACTATAATTATTCAAAGTAAATACATTATTGATATTATTAGGAAAATGCCTAGTGATGCTATTAATATTGAAGTTATAGATGGATTAAAAATTAGAATTTATACAGAAACAAGTCAATATAATTTAAATTGTTTAAATAGTGAGGATTATCCACAAATTATTTTAGAAGATGCTAAAACTCCAATTGTAATTGATAGTGAAGTTATTAAAAAAATGATTAAGCAAACTATTTTTGCTGTATCTATGCAAGAATCTAGACCTCTTTTAACAGGAATTAATATAAAGATTAATGGAAATGTTATGGAATGTGTAGCAACAGACTCATATCGTTTAGCAAAAAAAACAATTGTTCTTGAAAATGATTATCCAGAAACTGTTGATATTGTAATTCCAGGAAAAAATATTACTGAATTAGATAAAATTTTAACAGAAGAAGATAGTTTAGAAGTTCATTTATTTAGTAATAAAGTTTTATTTAAGTATAAAAATTTGATTTTTCAAACAAATCTTTTAAGTGGAACTTATCCAAATGTTAATAATTTAATTCCAAATGAATTTGATATGATTATAAATACTAATTTAAATGATTATTATTCTTCAATTGATAGAGCAGCGTTATTAACACAAAGTAAAGATAAAAATATAGTTAGAATGGAAACAAAAAAAGATATGCTTTTCATTAGTTCTTATTCGTCTGAAATTGGTAAAGTAGAAGATCAAGTTAAAGCTACAAAAAATACAGAAAATGAGATGGCTATTTCTTTTAGTGCTAAATATATGATGGAAGCTTTAAGAACTTTTAATGAAGAAGAACTTTTGATTCTTTTAAATAATGATAGTAGTCCAATTATATTAAAATCATTAAGTGATGAAACTCTAATTCAATTAATTCTGCCTATTAAAACTTATTAGAAAAATGCAAAAAATGTATTTTTCTTTTTTTATGACAAATTATGACATTTATGGACATCTCTATAGTGTTATAAGAATTATGGGTTAGGGGGTGAATATGAAAAATTATTCTATTTCAAAAAAAACATTGGCTATAATTCCATGTGGAGAAAAAAAGTCTTTAGTATATGAAGAGGATGATTGCTTTTTGGTTGATAGTAAACCAAATAAGATAATGGATTTTAATTGTAAATATTATGGAAGTTCTATGAATGGAAGAATAAAAGGAACAGATTCTTTAATTGGAATTAGTTATAAAGCTCCCATAATAGTAGAGGAAAATAATCCTATTGTCTTTTTTCCAACAACTTCTCCTCGTTTAAAACAGTGTGCTTGGATAAGTTTGAATAATATAGATAAATATTATTTTGATAAAGACCAAAATAAAAGTATTGTACAGTTTTTAAATGAAGAAAGTTTGGAATTTTCTTTAAGTTACAATGTTTTAAATAATCAAATATTAAAAGCTAATAGATTGGAATATGTTTTAAGAAAAAGAAGAGGAGAAAAATGAGTTTTCTCTTTTTTGTTAGTCTAATTTGTGCTATAATTATAGCGGGTATAGGAGTATGTAAAAATACTAAAAATTTAATTTTGGGGTGAAAATATGGTTTTAGATGCAAGTTAATAATTTGAATTTAGTAAATTTTAGAAATTATGACAAATTGAACTTAGATTTTTCACCTAAAAAAAACATAATTATAGGAAAAAATGGGATGGGTAAAACAAATATAGTGGAAGCTTTATTTGTTTTAGCTTTTACTAAATCTTTTAGAGGCCAAACAGATGGTATATTAATTAAAAAAGATTGCGATTTTTTGAAAGTTGATGCTGATATAAAATCAACATTTATTGATAATTATAAAATTGTGATATCAAATGACGATAAAAGAGTAAATATTAATAATAATAGAGTAAAAAAACTATCTGAATATGTTTCTAAAATTAATGTAATACTTTTTAGTATTGATGATTTAAAGTTAATAAAAGATACTCCTAGTACTAGAAGAAAACTAATAAATATGGAATTATCTCAACTTGACAATGAATATTTGTGCTTGTTAAACAATTATAATAAGTTAGTAAAGCAACGTAATTCTTATTTGAAAACATTAATGTATAATGGTTATGCTTCAAAACAATATTTAGAAGTTTTAACTAATAATATTATAGATTATGGAATCAAAATATTTGAATTTAGAAAGAAATTTATAAATGATATTAATTGTTTAATAAAAGATATATATTTTAAAATAAGTAAATCTGATTCGTTATTTGTAAAATATGTAAGTGATTATGATCTGAGTAGGGAACAAATAAAGGAAAAATATATCAAATATGAAGAAAAAGATATTAATTTTGGTAAAACTCATTTTGGAGTTCACCATGATGATTTTATATTTTTTAAAGATGATACTAATTTAAAAGATTATGGTAGTGAAGGAGAACAAAAAAATGCTATAATTGCTTTTAAATTGGCGGAATTAGAAATGTTTAAAAATATAAGAGGTAATTATCCTATACTTATTTTGGATGATTTATTTAGTGAATTAGATAGAGAAAAAATAAATAATATTTTAAGTTATATAAGTGATGATGTTCAGACGTTTATAACGACTACAGAATTAAGTAAAGTTAAAAGAAAAATAGTTAGAGATAGTAAAGTATTTATTGTTGATAATGGTATAGTGGAGGAAAAAATATGAAAGATAATTATTCTGATAATGCCATACAGGTTTTGGAGGGCTTAGAAGCAGTAAGAAAAAGACCTGGTATGTACATAGGAAATACAAATGAAATGGGATTACATCATTTGGTTTGGGAAATTGTTGATAATGCAGTTGATGAAGCTTTAGCTGGTTATTGTGATGATATTGAAGTTGAAATTGGTAAAAATAACGTTATTACAGTAAAAGATGACGGTAGAGGAATGCCAACAGGTATGAATCAGAAAACTGGCCTTTCAACAATTGAAACAATTTTTACTGTTTTACATGCTGGAGGAAAATTTGGTGGCGGAGGCTACAAAGTTAGTGGTGGATTACACGGAGTTGGAGCCAGCGTTGTTAACGCACTTAGTGATTGGTTGGAAGTAAAGGTATATAGGGAAGGAAAAGTATTTTTTCAAAGGTTTGAAAATGGTGGAAAACCTGTTGAAAGTTTGAAGGTTATTGGTGAATGTGATCCTGATAGAACAGGAACTACTGTTAGTTTTAAAGCTGATCCTGAAATTTTTGAAACAACTATATATAGTTATTCAATTTTAGCAAAAAGATTGCAAGAAATGGCTTTTTTGAATAAAGGAATAAGGATTACTCTTATTGATTTGAGAGATGATGAAAAGAAGGATATTTTCCATTATAATGGTGGTATTATTGAATATGTTCAAATGCTTAATAAAGATAAGAAACCACTTCATGATGACATAGTATTTGTTGAAGGAACTGAAAATGATATTTTAATAGAAGTTGCAATGCAATATAATGATTCTTATAATCCCAACATTTATTCTTTTACAAATAATATTCATACTACAGAAGGTGGAACGCACGAAGATGGTGTAAAACAGGCATTAACTAGAATTATTAATAATTATGCAAGAACAAATAAATTTTTAAAAGATAATGATGATAATTTAACAGGAGAAGATACAAGAGAAGGTTTAACGATGATAATTTCTTGTAAGCATCCTAATCCTCAATTTGAAGGTCAAACTAAAACAAAATTAGGTAATAGTGAAGTAAAAAAGATAGCTTCAGATGTTTTTTCTAAAGGATTTGAGAGATATTTAATGGAAAATCCTGATGCAGCAAGGGTTATTATTGAAAAATGTATGACAGCATCTAGAGCAAGGGTAGCTGCAAAAAAAATTCGTGAATTAACTCGTAGAAAAGGTGGATTAGATTTACCAAATACTTGGGGAAAATTAACTGACTGTTCTAGTAAAGATGCAAGTATATCTGAACTTTTTATAGTCGAGGGTGATTCAGCTGGTGGATCTGCAAAAGGTGGTAGAGATCCTAAAACTCAAGCTATTCTGCCTTTAAGAGGAAAAATATTAAATGTTGAAAAGGCTCGTTTAGATAGAGCTTTGGCAAATGCAGAAATTAGGAGTATGATTACTGCTTTTGGAACTGGTATAGGTGATGAGTTTGATATTACTAAATTAAGATATCATAAAATTATAATCATGACCGATGCCGATGTCGATGGTGGACATATTAGAACTTTACTTTTAACATTATTTTATAGATTTTTTAAACCTATTGTTGAAGGTGGTTATGTATATGCTGCACAACCTCCTTTGTATAATATTAAACATGGAAAGACTACTAAATATGTTTTAACAGATGAAGAACGAGACGAATATTTAGCTTCTTTACCAGAAACTACAAAGGTAGAAGTAAGTAGAAACAAAGGGTTAGGAGAAATGAACCCAGAAGAGTTATGTGACACTACGATGAATATTGAGCATAGAACTTTAGTTCAAATAACCATTGAGGATGCTATAGCAGCGGATAAAGCTTTTGAAATATTAATGGGTGAAGATGTAGAACCAAGAAAGAAATTTATTGAAGAAAATGCAGTTTATGCAGATGATTTGGATATATAGGAGGGTTTTATGGATAAATTAAGACAGAAAAATATTGTAGATGAAATAGAAAATTCTTTTTTGTATTATTCGATGAGTGTAATTGTAGCTAGAGCATTACCTGATTTACGAGATGGCTTAAAACCAGTTCATAGAAGAATACTTTATACCATGTATGAGGATGGTTTAACACCTGATAAACCTTTCAGAAAAAGTGCAACTACTGTCGGAGCCGTTTTAGGTAAATATCATCCACATGGAGATTCTTCGGTTTATGATGCTATGGTTAGAATGGCGCAGGATTTTAGTTATAGATATGTTTTGATAGATGGACATGGTAATTTTGGTTCAATAGATGGTGACTCAGCAGCGGCATATCGTTATACAGAAGCAAGATTATCTAAAATTTCTTTAGAACTTTTAAGAGATATTAATAAAGATACTGTTGATTTTAGACCTAATTTTGATAATGTTAGAGAAGAACCTGTTGTTTTGCCTTGTAAATTTCCTAATATTTTAGTAAACGGAACTATGGGAATCGCTGTGGGTATGGCTACAAATATTCCTCCTCATAATCTAGAAGAGGTTATTGATGGTTGTGTTGCGTATATTGATAATCCGGAAATTGATACATTAGGATTAATGCAATATATTAAAGGTCCAGATTTTCCTACAGGTGCAAAAATTTTAGGAAATTCAGGAATTAAGAAAGCATATGAAACTGGTAAAGGTTCAATTACAATTAGAGGAAAGGTTGATGTTGAAGAACATAATGGGAAAAATAGATTAATTGTAAGAGAAATTCCTTATCAAGTTAATAAAAAAATGTTTATTGAACGTATTGGTGAGTTAGTACGTGAAAAACAAATAGATGGTATTGCTGATTTACATGATGAGTCTAATCAAAAAAATGGTGTTAAAGTAGTAATTACTTTAAAAAGAGAAGCTAATGCCAATGTTGTTTTAAATAATTTATATAAACATACTCAGTTACAAACAAGTTATGGTATTAATTTATTAATGCTTGATGATGGGCAACCAAAGACTTTAGGATTAAAAGATATCATTGCTAAATATATTGATTATCAAAAAAGCGTAATTATCAGAAGGACAAAGTTTGAACTTAATAAAGCTGAAAATAGAGTCCACGTTTTGAATGGATATAAAATCGCATTAGATAACTTAGATGAGGTTATTAGTATTATTAGGGAAGCTGAAGCAGATGTTGATGCTAAAACTAAATTAATGGAACGTTTCAATCTAGATGATATTCAATGTAATGCAATATTAGAGTTAAAACTAAGGCGTTTAACTGGTTTGGAAAGAGCTAAAATTGAGGAAGAATTAGAAGCTTTATTAAAAGAAATTGATCGTTTAAGAGGTATTTTAAGTGATGATAATAAGGTTTTAGCAATAATTAAACAAGAAATGTTAGAAATTAAAGACAAATTTGGAGATGATAGAAAAACAGAGATTGATATGACAGCAATTGATTATATTGAAGATGAATCTTTGATTCCTGAAGAAAGCGTTATGATTGTTCTAACAAATAAAGGATATATAAAAAGAACAACTGTTGATACATTTAAATCGCAAAATAGAGGTGGAGTCGGTGTAAAGGGAATGTCAACCAATGATGAAGATTTTGCTGAACAAATGATAAACTTATCAACACATGATTACTTATTGTTCTTTACTAATAAGGGTAAAGTATATAGATTGAAAGGATATGAAGTCCCTGAATATTCTAGACAATCAAAAGGATTACCTATAATCAATTTATTACAAATAGAAAAAGATGAGACTATCAATTCTATGGTAAAATTAACAAATAATGATGATTCTTATAAATATTTACTATTTGCAACGAAGCGAGGTTTGGTAAAGAAAACAAGAATAGAAGATTTTGATAATATAAGAACTTCAGGAAAAATAGCAATTTCGTTGAAAGATAATGATGAATTAATTGGTGTTAGAAAAACGACTGGTGATAATAACATTATTTTAGCTTCTAGTGAAGGAAGAATGGTAATATTTAACGAAGATGAAATTCGTGTTATGGGAAGAACAGCTTCTGGAGTTAAAGGAATTAATTTAGATTCATCTTTATGTATAGGATTAGATGTAGCAGATGATTCTAATAACATTTTAATTGTTACAAAAAATGGATATGGTAAAAAAACAGTATTATCAGAATATAGAAAGACTAAACGCGGAAGTAAAGGTGTTAAGGCTTTAAGTATTACTGAAAAGAATGGTAATTTAATTGCATTCAAGATTGTAGATGATGATCAGGATTTAATGATTATTACTGATTCAGGAATAGTTATTCGTTTGCCAATTGATCAAATATCTCAACTTGGCAGAGTAACTCAAGGTGTTAAATTAATAAATTTAAAAGATTCACAAAGTGTATCAGCAATAAGTGTTGTATCGCATTACGAAGAAACTACTGATAATAGCGATCAAGAAGAAGAGTAATTCTTCTTTTTTTATGTTTCACGTGAAACAATATAATTAATAGCAAACCAAAATTACAATGTTTCACGTGAAACATTGTGGAAAACTTTTTAATGGTTTTAATAAATATAAATATAAATATAAATTAATATAGTTGGTGAATAACTATATATAAATTATAAAATAATAATTGAAACTAGTTAAAATGCATCTATATGTGTAAAAACATTAATTTATTGTGAAAAAAACAAGTGAAGATTTTTTTATGTTTCACGTGAAACATTGTGGATAACCATAGGGTTGTTAACTAACTTTAAATTTGTTATAATTTATTTGCGCAATTGATAAGTTGAAACCTGGTCAGAGTCGGAAGACAGCAGCCATAACAACCTCTGTTGATGTGCGCTTTTTTTATTAGTAAAAGGATGTTTATAATGGAAAGGTATTTTAATTATTTATATAAATTGTGTAATAGGGCGTCGAAAAATAAAGAGGTTCCTGTTGCAGCAATTGTTTATGATGAATCAAGTGGAAAGATAATTTCAAAGGCTTATAATAAACGCGAAAAATCTAATAATATATTGTATCATGCAGAAATATTAGCAATAATTAAAGCGAACAAATGTTTGAAAAGCAAGTATTTGTCAGAATATTCTTTACTGGTGACTTTGGAACCATGTGAAATGTGTAAAACTGTAATAAAAGAGGCTAGATTAAAAAATGTTTATTATTTGGTAAAAAGGGATGATAATAAATTAGGTTACCAAAAGACAAATTTTGAAAAATTACAAAATAAAGATATTTGGGAACAAAAATTTAAGCAAATTTTAACTGATTTTTTTAAAAAAAGGAGATAAATAACCGGGGTTTATGATATAATTTTTTTATGAGGTGTGGTTAGAATGGGTTATAAAGTTTTATATAGAAAATATAGACCACAAAATTTTAGGGAATTAGTGGGTCAAGAATTTGTAAAAGAGACTCTTATTGGTTCTATTGTAAAAGATAAAATTGCACATGCATATATATTTACTGGTCCAAGAGGAACTGGTAAAACAAGTACTGCAAAAATATTTGCTAAGGTTTTGAATTGTCTTTCTCCAGTTAATGGGGATAGTTGTGGCAAATGTAAGAATTGTTTAAATTTTTCTGAAAATCCAGATATTATTGAAATTGATGCGGCCAGCAATAATGGTGTTGATGAAATAAGAGAAATCAGAAATAATGTAAAGTTAGTGCCATCTATGTCTAAATATAAGATTTATATTATTGATGAAGTTCATATGTTGTCTAATAGTGCTTGGAATGCATTTTTGAAGACCTTAGAGGAACCTCCAGCGCACGTTATTTTTATTTTTGCTACTACTGATATTCAAAAGGTACCTATAACTGTGCTATCGCGTTGTCAACGTTTTGATTTTAAAAAATTGACTAATTCAGAAATAAGAGAACATCTTTTATTTATTGCTGAAAAAGAGAATATAGACATTGATGATGCTTCTGTAGATTTGTTAGCTACAATGTCAGATGGTTGTTTACGTGATTGTTTAAGTTATCTTGATCAATTGTCAAAAATTACAAATAATATAACAGTAGAAATTATTAATGAAACATTTGGATTAGTTTCTAATCAGTATATTGATAAAATAATTAAGGCTATTTATGAAAATGATATAGAAGAATTTTTAAAAATTTTTCAAGAAATACAAATTCAAGGAATTGATATTAATTCTTTAGTTGATGAAATGTTGTCATATTTGATTGATCAGAGTATAAGTATAAAAAAAGGTAATGATGATGTTGATTACGATTTTGATTTTTGTAAAAAAATAATAGATGATTTATTTGATATAGAGACAAAGTTGAAATTAGTGGAAAATGCTTATAATTTATTATTGATTTCATTTTTAACATATTTTCAAGGAAATCAGCCTAAAATAGCAAAAAAAGAAAATATTTCCCAAAAAAAAGTAGAAAAAAATATTTCCCGGGAAATAAAAACTAATAAAATTGATGATAATTTTTTATTTATAAGAATTAATAATGCTTTTTATGGAGCTCAAAAATCTTTAAAACAACAATTTTGTGAATATTGGAAAGATTTCATTTATAAATTAGGCGAATATAATAATTATAATTTGCTTGGTTATGTTAATTCTGCTACTGTGGAAGTAGTTAGTGATAGTAATGTTATTTTTTCCACCGATATACAAAGTGATAGCATTATTTTTAATAATAATTTAAATTTGTTAGAACGAGAATTTGAGAAAATTGAAAATAAGACATATAAATTTATTTGTTTATTTACTGAAGAATGTAATAAAATAAAAAAAGATTATATTGTCAATAAAAATAAATATGATCATTATATTGAAGAAGACGAGCAAAAACAGGATGGCACGTTAGATTCTGTAGAACAAGATGCAAAAGAAGTTTTTGGTGATATAATAGAAATTAATTAGAAAGAAGGAATATATTATGAATATGCAAAATTTAATGAGCCAGATGCAAAAAATGCAAAAGGACATTCAAAAAAAACAAAATGAAGTAGAACAAATGGAGTTTGAAGGAAATAGTGAATGGGTAAAAATAACTCTTAATGGAAAAAGAGAAGTGATAAGTGTAAAAATTGATTATAAAGATTTGCAGTCTGATGATTTAGAGATGCTTGAAGATATGATAAAAATTGCATTTAGTAACGCACTTGAAAAAATAGATTCAGAATATGAAAAAAAATTGGGTGCTTATAGCAAATACGCTAATGGATTGATGTAATATGATTTATCCGAGTATTTTAGAGGAACTCATTAATTATTTAAAAAAATTATCTGGTGTTGGAGAAAAAACTGCAGAAAGATTAGCTTTATCTTTAATGAATTTAAAAAAGGATGAACTAGATCAGTTATCTTTAATTTTAAAAAATTTATCAGTTGAGTTAAAGAAGTGTTCTATTTGTGGACATATCACTGATAAAAAAATCTGTAGTATTTGTGAAAGTGAAACTCGTAGTAAAAATGTTATATGTGTAGTAGAAGATTATAAGAGTGTGTTTATGTTTGAAAGAGTTGGTTCTTATAAAGGTGTTTATCATGTTTTAGATGGATTGATTTCTCCAATTGATGGCGTTACTCCTGATGATATTAACATTTCTTCTTTGATAGCAAAGGTAAAAGAAGATCCTAATGAAAAGTATGAGGTTATTTTAGCTTTAAAACCGAGTATTGAGGGAGAAACAACAACTCTTTATATAAGCAAATTGCTAGAAAAATATAATGTTAAAGTTTCTAGATTATCATATGGGATACCAATGGGTGTTGAAATTGATTATTTAGATTCTATGACTTTAGAAAGAGCACTTAGAGATAGAAAACAAATTTCATAAATTTTGTGTTAATTTATATAATTTATTGGTGATTATTTTATGATTAGTTTGTTTAAAGTAGTTTTAAAAAAATTGATTTTTGCATTTTGTTCATTATATGCAATTAGTCTTGTATTAACGCTTTTAAATATTCATATACCAATTAATTTGTTTTCATTATCTGTGAGTTCTATATTAGGATTTCCAGGAATAATTTCTGTAATAATGATATATGTGTTTTTATTGTAAGGATTGGTGTTATGTGTAGCGAAGTCTTAAATAATATTCTTTTGACTTTTAATGAGAATACAAATTCTCATGCTTTTTTGATAGAATCTAATAATCAAAAGGCAGCTTTGCAAGATATTTTAAGATTGATTGGTCAAATTAATTCTATTGATAATACTAAATTAGAAAATTGTGCTGATGTTAAAATTGTATTTCCTGATGGAAAAGAAATAAAAAAAAATCAAATTAGTAATATAATATTAGATTTTCAAACTTTTCCTGTATTATTAAAACATAAATATTACATTATTGTTAATAGTGAAACTATGAATTTAGCAGCTGCTAATGTTTTATTAAAGTTTTTAGAAGAACCTCAAAATGATGTTATTGGTTTTTTTGTTACTTCAAATAGAGTTGCTGTTATAAATACTATTGTTAGTAGATGTCAATTTTTAAAACTTAATGATTATATTATAAAAGGGGAAGAGAAAGATTATAAAGATTTTATTGATCAAATGGGTAAGATGACTAAATTTGATAAATTAGAATATGTTAGTAATTATTTTTCGAGTGATCGTCCTACTTTAATTAAAGAGTTAAGTTCTCTTGAACAATATTTAATTAGCTATTATTTAATTGATAATATTTTGAATATTAAATTGTTAGAAAAGTGTATTAAGATTTTAAGAAAAAATGGGAATCAAGATTTAGTAATTTTAAATTTAGTTAGGAAGTGGAAGTAGTGAAGGACATATATGGAATTTCATTTAGTGCAGCTGGAAAAACATATTATTTTTATTCTAAAGAATTATCATTAGTAGAGAATATATGTGTAATTGTTGAAACTGAAAAAGGATTGCAATATGGTAAAGTAGTAGAATTAAATGTTGATGTAAAAAATAAAGATATTTTATCTAATATGAAACCAATTATAAGAATTGCTACTGAAAACGATTATGATAAATATTTAAAAAATTTAAAAGATTCAAAGAAAGCTTTGGATTTAGCAAGAAAACGTGCTTTAAAACTTAATCTTGATATGAATTTTGTAGATGCAACTTTTACTTTTGACAGAAAACAGCTTACTTTGAATTTTATTGCTGATGAAAGAATAGATTTTAGAGAATTGGTAAAATTTTTAGCTTCAACTTATAAAACAAGAATAGAGCTTCATCAATTAGGTGTAAGAGATAAGGCAAAAATGTTTGGTGGAATAGGATGTTGTGGTAGAGAATTATGTTGTCATAAATTTTTAAATAAAATTGATGCAATTTCTATAAATATGGCTAAGAATCAAAATATTGCTTTAAATCCTTCAAAAATTAATGGTCTATGTGGGAGATTATTATGTTGTTTGCAGTACGAAGATGATGTTTATTGTGAGTTACGTAAAGGATTACCTAGTATTGGCGATAAAGTAAAAACTGAATTTGGACAAGGAGAGGTTGTTGATTTAAATATTTTAAATAGAAGTTGTACCGTTCTTGTAAATGGTGAGAAAAAGGAAATTAGCTATGGTGAGAGTAAAAAATGATTTATTAGATTACGGTTTAAAAATATATCAAGATACTGATTATTTTAAGTTTTCTATTGATTCTGTTTTATTAGCCGAATTTGTAAATGTTAAACTGAAAGATAAAACTCTTTTGGATTTTTGTTGTGGAAATGCACCTCTGTTGTTAATTTTAAAAAAGAAAAGTAATTTAACTTTATATGGAATGGAGTTACAAAAAAATATTTATGATTTAGCACTTCAGAGTGTTTTAGATAATAATTTGGATATTTCATTAATAAATGATGACGTAAAAAACTGTTTAAAATATTTTCCAGAAGGTTCACTTGATATAATTACTTGTAATCCGCCATATTTTAAATGCAATGAAAAAAATGTAGTAAACGATAATTATATTAAAGCTGTGGCAAGACATGAAATCTGTATTAATTTTGAAGAAATAGTGAATCTTGCTTATAAACTATTGAAAGTACATGGTTATTTCTATTTTGTTCACAGAACTGATAGGCTAATTGAAATTATTGATATATTAGCAAAAAATAATTTTAGTATAAAAACTTTAAAATTTGTTTATGAATCTAAGAACAGTAGTGCATGTTGTGTTTTATTTGAGTGTGTTAAAGATGGAAAAACTCAAACTTATGTTGATAAACCTTTGTTTATTAACAATTATTTAGAAAAAGGTGATGTTTAATGATAAAATTGGTTGTAGGATTAGGAAATCCAGGAAAAGAGTATTTAAATACAAGACATAATGTTGGTTTTATGATATTAGATTTTTATTTAAAAGATGTAAAATGGATGACGAAATTTAATGGAATGTATTATATTAAAAATAATGGTTATGATAAGATTATATTTTTAAAGCCATTAAGTTTTATGAATTTGAGTGGAGAAGTTGTTAAAAAATTTGTTAGTTATTATAAAATTGATGTGGAAAATGTATTAGTTATACACGATGATTTAGATTTGGAAATTGGTAAATATAAATTAAAATTTGATAGTAGTTCTGGTGGGCATAATGGCATTAAATCTATTATAAATATGTTAAATTCACAAAAATTTGGAAGATTAAAAGTTGGTATAGGAAAAAGTGAAAATGTAATTGACTTTGTTTTATCAAAATTTTCTAGAAAGGAACAGGACATTATTGGTAAAAATTTAGATGTTTTTAGGGATATTTTAAATGATTATGAAAATATGGATATTTTTACTTTAATGAATAAATATAATTAATGGAATTTTTAGACGAAATATTTACTTATGAAGATTTTAAAACAATTTCTGGATTGACTGAAGAATTAGATGTTTTATATATTTATAACTATTATAAAAAATATAAAAAAAATGTTTTAGTGGTTACTTCTAGTTTATATGAAGCTAATAAAGTTTATCAGTTATTAACTACATATACTTCTAAAACTTTACTTTTTCCTATGGACGATTTTTTAACTAGTGTAGCATTGGCTGCTTCTCCTGATTTAAAATTAAAGCGTATTGAAACATTAGAAAAAATAAAGAGTAATGATCATTTTATTGTGGTTACTCATTTGACAGGTTATTTAAAATATTTGACTTTGTTTGAATCTTTTAAAAAAAGTAATTTTGAAATAAAAGTAGGAGACACAGTTTCAAGAGAGAATTTAATAAATAAATTAGAAGAATATGGTTATGTAAAAACTAGTATTGTTAATACTACTGGAGAGTATTCTGTAAGAGGTTATATTATTGATATTTTTCTTTTTAATGAAAATAATCCTATAAGAATGGAAATGTTTGGTTCAGATATTGAATCGTTGCGTTTTTTTGATGTAGATACACAAAGATCAATTGAAAACATAAATAATTTTACTTTAACTACTGCAAATGAAAAAATTGGAGAAGTATATAGTTCTTTGTATGATTATTTAGAAAAGCCTATGGTGTTTTATTATGATTACAATTTAATTATTTCTGCATATAAAAAGATGCAAAAGGAGATTTTTGATTATAATGTAAGCAAAGGTGTACAATCAGATTTTAAATATATGTTTGACTTTGATCAAATAGAGGTTTTAAATTATATTTATATAGATAAAAATGTTGATACTATATCAAGTAGTTCTTTAAATTTTAAAAGTGGGACTATTGAAAACTTTAATTCTGATTTTGAAAAATTAAAAGATTTTGTAATTAATAAATCTAAAAATAATAAAGTTATTTTTTGTTTATCTAATAAAGCAGAGAAAAATAATATTGAGAATTTAATAAAAGAAATTGATAATATTGCATTTAGAGATAATATTTGTATTTTAGATTATAAAATTAATAATGGCTTTCAAATTAATAATTATGTAGTAATTGGAGAATATGACATTGAAAATGTAAAAAGATCTATAAAATATAAGAATAATTATAAATTTGGTAAAAAAATTAAGAATTATAATGATTTATCAGTTGGTGATTTTGTAGTTCATAATAGTCATGGTGTTGGTATTTATGGAGGACTTGTTACACTAACTAAAAGTGGTTTACAAAAAGATTATATATTAATTAATTATGCTAAAAACGATAAAATATATGTTCCTGTTGAAAAAATAGACTTAATTTATAAATATAGTGATAAAGATGGAATAAAACCTAAAATAGATAAATTAAATTCTACTTCTTGGGCTAAAACTAAATTAAGAGTTAGAAATAGGATTAAAGATATTAGTGAAGAGTTAATAAAATTGTATGCTAATAGATTGGCTATTAAAGGGAAAAAGTATAGTGATTTTCCGGATGAAAAAACATTTGAACTTGATTTTCCTTATGATGAAACTAGTGATCAAATTAAATGTATTAATGATATTTATGAGGATTTACGAAAAGAAAAGCCTATGGAAAGATTATTGTGTGGAGATGTAGGATTTGGAAAAACTGAAGTTGCTTTTAGAGCAATTTTTAAAGCAATTATAAATGGAGATCAAGTTGCATATCTATGTCCAACTACTTTATTATCTAGGCAACAATATAATAATGCTATGGAACGTTTTCGTCATTTTCCAGTTAATATTGCTCTTTTAAATCGTTTTACATCTCAAAAAGATTTTAAGAAAATCATTAGTGGTTTAAAGGATGGAACAATAGATGTTGTATTTGGAACCCATAAATTATTTAATAAAGAAATAGTTTATAAAAATTTAGGCTTATTGATAATTGATGAGGAACAAAGATTTGGTGTGACTCATAAAGAAAAAATAAAGGAATTAAAAAATACTATTAATGTTTTAACTTTGTCTGCAACTCCAATTCCTAGAACTTTAAAAATGGCGATGAGTGGACTTAAGGATATGTCTGTAATTGATACGGCTCCAGTAAATAGGTATCCTGTGCAAACTTATGTAATAGAAGAAAATGAAGTTATTATGAAAGATGCTATTTATAAAGAATTATCAAGAAATGGTCAAGTATATATATTATATAACAAAGTGACTGATATAGATTTATTTGCATCCAAAATTTCTCAGTTAATTCCGGAAGCAAGTGTTATTTTTGCACATGGCAGAATGGATAAAGGTGAGCTTGAGAGTATAGTTGAAAAGTTTATTAATAATGAATTTAATATTTTGGTATGTACTACTATAATTGAAACTGGTATTGATATTCCAAACGTTAATACTCTTATTATTGTTGATGCTGATAATTTCGGTTTAAGTCAACTCTATCAAATTAGAGGAAGAGTTGGCAGAAGTGACAGAATTGCTTATGCGTATTTAATGTATAAGCCATCAAAGGTATTAACAGAAACTGCTATTAAGCGTTTGAAGTCCATAAAAGATTTTACAGAATTAGGAAGTGGATATAAAATTGCAATGCGCGATATGGCAATAAGAGGTGCTGGAGAACTTTTAGGTAGTGAACAAGCAGGTTTTGTAGATTCTATAGGTATTGAACTTTATATGAAAATGCTTGAAGAAGAAGTAAAAAAATTAAAAGGAGAAAAAATTGAAGAAGAAACGGATGATAATAATCTTATTGAGGTAGATACTCATGTTGCAACTTCAATGTCTAGTGATGAAAATTTAATTATAGAAATTCATAAATTAATAAATAGTGTAGTGGATGAGAAATCTTTTAATGAAATTAAAAGTGAATTAGAGGATCGTTTTGGGAAGCTTGATGAAAAAATTATAATATACATGTATGAGGAATGGTTTGATCATTTAGCAAAAAAAATAGGAGTTAGTAATGTTAAACAAACTGGTAATTTTGTTGAAATAGAGATACCTTCTGATATTTCTTCAAAAGTTCATGGTGATAAATTATTTTTGGAATTGTATCAAATTAATAGGAATTTTAAAATAAGATATTTCAATAAAAAAATTTATATATCATTAAAGACAACAAATTTGGAAAATCATTTTTTAGTTTATTTAATTAAATTAATAGAAATGTTAATAAGTAATATAGGTAATGTATAAAAAAGCTAAAACTATTTAAACTAAATATGAATGGAGTGAATGATGCATTTTAGTTTTAGACGTCATATAGATGATTTAGGTAGAATAGTTATTCCTAAAGAATTTAGAAATAAATTAAATTTTAACTCTGGCGAACTTTTAGATATGAAACTGGAAAATGGCAATTTAATTATAACTAAAAGTAAGAATTTATTAGATATAAATAAAATGAGAGAGTTAATAGATTTATTTGAGCATATATCAGATTATGATTTAATATTTGTAAGTGAAGAGAAAATTGTAGCTTGCAGTGACGGAATTGATAAATCAATTATTAATAAAAAAGTTTCAAATGTGTTAATTGAATTGGCAAAGGAATATAAGTCTGAGGATTATCCTAGTGGTATAGATATTTGTGAAGATTATTTTTTAAGTGGTAAAGTGTATGTTAAATGCGTTATTGATGACGGTTGTGTGTTAGGTTTAATAATGATTAGGGTAAAAGAAATTTTAACAACTGATGTTCATTTGTTATTGTCGAATGTATTAAATTTGTTAGTAAATTAATGTTGTATAAAAAATAATATTATGTTAGAATACACTTGTTAGACGAAGAAGGAAAGAGTAATTGTGGCTTTATATTTAGAGAGTTCTTAAATGGTGAAAGAGAATTATAAAAAAACAATGAACATGGTTCTGGAGTTTAAATCGTTAATTGCGTTAAAAATTTGAGAGCATGCTAAAACATGAATAAAGGTGGTATCGCGGAATTTTTTCGTCCTTTTGTTCATGTTTTTTATTATGGAAGGAGAAATTTAAATGAAAGAAAAATATTATATTTCTACTGCAATAGCTTATACATCTAGTAAACCACATATTGGTAATACATATGAAATAGTTTTGGCAGATGCTATAGCAAGAAATAAGAGATTAGAAGGATATGACGTTTATTTTCAGACTGGTACTGATGAACATGGAGAAAAAATTGAATTAAAAGCAAAAGAAGCTGGTGTAACACCACAAACATATGTGGATAAAGTTGCTGATGAAATTAAGAATATTTGGGATTTAATGAATACAACTTATAATCGTTTTGTTAGGACTACTGATAAACAACATGAAGAAAAAGTTCAAAAAATATTTAATAAATTATATGAACAAGGAGATATTTATTTATCAAAATATGAAGGATGGTATTGTGTTCCTTGTGAATCATTTTTTACAGAAACTCAATTAATTAATGGTAAATGCCCTGATTGTGGACGTGATGTAAGTAAAAAGAGTGAAGAAGCTTATTTTTTTAAATTATCAAAGTATCAAGACAGGTTAATTGAATATATTGAAAATCACAATGAATTTATACAACCAGAATCAAGAAAGAACGAAATGATTAATAATTTTTTAAAACCTGGTTTGCAAGATTTATGTGTATCTAGAACTTCTTTTAAATGGGGGATCCCAGTAACTTTTGATAAAAAACATATTATCTATGTTTGGTTAGATGCGCTTACTAATTATATTACTAATATTGGATATGATACTGATTCTATTACTGATGAATTCAAAAAATTATGGCCTGCGGATTTACATTTAATTGGTAAAGATATTATTAGATTTCATACTATTTATTGGCCAATAATTTTAATGGCTTTGGATTTACCTTTACCTAAACAAGTTTTTGGACATCCGTGGTTACTTTCTGGTGGTGACAAAATGAGCAAAAGTAAAGGAAATATTTTGTATGCTGATGAGTTGGTTAATAAATATGGGGTAGATACTATAAGATATTTTGTACTTCATGAAATTCCTTTTGCAGATGATGGAGTTATTACAGAAGATTTGATAATAGAAAGAAATAATTCTGATTTAGCAAATATATTGGGAAATTTGGTTAATAGAACTATCTCAATGAGTTATAAATATTTTGATGGGATTGTAGAAAATAAAAATGTTTCTTTACCTATTGATGAATAATTAAAATGTAAAATTTTAGAGTTACCTAATCATTTTAAAAACAAAATGGATAAATTAAAAATTTCTGAAGCAATTGATGAAGTATTTTTTTGCTTAAGAAGCTGTAATAAATATATAGATGAAACAACTCCTTGGCTGTTGGCAAAAGATGAAAATATGGCGGATAGATTAAAAACTGTATTGTACAATCTTATTGAATCAATTAGAATATGTACGGTATATTTACAACCTTTTTTGCCAGATACTGCTGAGAAAATTTTTGATTTAATAAATTGTAATTTAAAAACATACGATAGTGCAAAAGAATTTGGTAATTATAAATCAGGTACACTTTTGAAAAAGCCAGAAATTTTATTTCAGAGAATTGAAAATGAATAGTATGAATTATAAATTTATTGATACTCATTGTCATCTATATAATGAATATTATAATAATTTAGAACCGGTTTTGTTTGAAGCTTTTAAAAATGATGTTAATAAATTTTTTGTTGCATCAGATAATATAAGTTCTATTGGAGAAGTTTTAAAATTATCAGAAACTTATGAAAATATATATGGGTGTCTTGGAATTCATCCTGATAATGTTTTTGAAGATTATAGTGTTTTAGACAACATTATTAAAAATATAAGTACTAGTAAAATAATTGCTATAGGTGAAATTGGTTTAGATTATTATCATGATAAAAATAATAAAAAAGAACAAATAAAGTTATTTGAGTATCAATTAGACTTGGCTCAAAAATATAATTATCCTGTGGTAATACATTCTAGAGAAGCAACACAGGATACTATAAATATATTAAAAAAATATAATCTTAAAGGAGTTATTCATTGTTTTAATGGCAGTTACGAAACAGCTATGTTGTACGTAAAAATGGGTTATAAACTTGGAATTAATGGAGTAATAACTTTTAAAAACTGTAATCTTAAAGATGTTATAAAGAAAGTAGGTTTAGAACACTTGGTGTTAGAAACTGATTCACCTTTTTTAGCACCAGTTCCTTATCGTGGTTCTCAAAATAGTCCAAAAAACATAAAAATAATTGCTTTATTTTTAGCGAATTTATTTGACGTTTCTTTAGATGAAATAGCAAGAATTACTAATAAAAATGTTAAGGAAATTTTTGACATAGAAATTGGGTTATGATATTATTACTTTAGTGATGTTTAATGATAACAAAGATAATGAAAAAAATATTAAAATTTAGTAAATTTTTTTGTATATTCTGTTTAGTATTAACTCTTTCTAAAGTTAGTATAACAAAAGAAAATAAAATGGCTACTAATGTTAATTTAAATAAAACTTTAGATTTACATGCTATGGCTATTAAAATTAATGAGATTCAAATGAATGATAAATTTTATGTGCTTGATACGTATGTTGGAGATTTAACAGGATATTTAGCAAATTGTCCGTTATGTGGTGGTACTTTAGGTTGTACTGGACAAAATGTTTTGGATGGAACAACAACTTATGTTGATAAGAGCTACGGAACAGTAAAAATAGTGGCATCAAGTAGTAATTTGCCTTGTGGATCAATTATTCAATTTCAAACTGATGTTTTTTCTGAAAAACAAGTAGCGATTGTACTTGATAGAGGTGTTGTTGGAAACGCTATTGATTTATTAGTTGGTAGTTCTAATGAAGCTTATTCGATTGGAAGACGTCAAATAACATATGATATTTTAAGATATGGATGGGAAAGGAATATAGAAACAAGTTAAGCTAGCTTGTTTCTATTTTATAAATATGGAAAATTTTAGATTTAAAAAGAAATATGGTCAAAATTTTTTAAGAGATGAAAAAGTGCTTGATAATATAGTTAATAGTATTGAAAACGATAGAAATTATCTGGTTATTGAAGTTGGAGCAGGAGATGGAGCTTTAACTAAAAAGTTATTAGAGAAAAATTTTCAGGTTTTTTCCTATGAAGTGGATGAAACTTTAAAATCTAAATTAAATTTAATTAAAAATGATAATTTTAACTATGTTATTAATGATTTTATGAAAGCTGATGTATTGCATGATATAGGAGGCTATAGTTATGATGAATTAATAATGGTTGCTAATTTGCCTTATTATATTACAACTCCAATTTTAGAAAAAGTTATGAGTTTAAATATATTTTCAAAAGTTGTTGTTATGGTTCAGGATGAGGTGGCTAGAAGATTATGTAGTCAACCAGGAAATAAAGATTACGCAGCTTTTACCGTATTATTAGATTATTTTTTTGAAAGAGAATATTTATTTTTTGTTAACAAAAATAGTTTTTATCCAGTTCCTGGTGTTGATAGTGCGGTTGTAAAATTAGACAGAAAAACAAACTTAGCTGATACTAATGTAGAAAAATTAAAGAAAGTAATTTATGATTCTTTTCGTTTTAAAAGAAAAAATTTAAAAAATAATTTATTTGATTATGATTTAAATATAGTAGAAAAAGTATTACACAATTATGGATTTTCTTTAAATGATCGTGCTGAAATGTTACCGTTAGAATTTTTTGTAGATTTAACAAATTCCTTATAGAGGAATTTTTTTTTTTAAGTGTAATAAAATTAAGTGGTGGGTAAATGGAAATAAAAAAGGGAGATTACGTAACTAGAAATAGTTACAATAATGATACTGTATTTAAAGTAATTAATATAAAAAATAATATTTATTATTTAAAAGGTGTAGATGTTCGCTTATTTGCAGATAGTTTTTTAACTGATTTGGAGCTTGTAGATTATGAAAGAAAAGAAGATGAGTTTGAAATAGTTGATTTATATTCTGAAAGGGACGATTATTTTTATTTGCCAGCTAAAATTTTACATTTTGATGGTGATAAAGAATATTTGAATAGGTGCTTAGAATTTTATAAAAAGGCAGGTGTTATGGCTGTTGGCAAAGCAATTAAGGAGTCTGAGCTACCTAGTAAAATAATAAATTATTTAGAACAATATCACCCTGATATAGTTATTATTACTGGTCATGATGCATATTATAGAAAAAAAGGTGATGTGGATGACATTACAAATTATAAAAATAGTTTAAATTTTGTTAAGTCTGTAAAAAATGCCAGAATTTATGAGAAGAGTCATGAAAAGTTAGTAGTTATAGCAGGAGCTTGCCAGAGTGATTATGAAGAATTGATAAAAAGTGGTGCTAATTATGCTTCAAGTCCTAAAAGGATTAATATTCATGCATTAGATCCTGCAATTATTGCAGTTACAGTTGCATTAACTGAAAAAAATAAGGAAGTTAATTTAATTGAAATGTTAGAAAAAACTAAATATGGAAAGGATGGTATGGGTGGCTTAAAATCTAATGGAATGATGTATGTGGGCTATCCGAGATCATGATAGAAGATATAAGAAATGATATGAAAGAAAATCTTGGTAAAAGAGTAAAAGTAGTAACCAAATGTTGTCGAAATAAATCTGATGTTTTTGTTGGGATAATTAATGGTATATATCCCAATATATTTACTGTATCTGATGGAGTAGAAACTAAAAGTTTTTCTTTTTCAGAAGTGTTAATTAAAGATATTTCACTATATTATATTTAACACTTGATTTTTAATTATATTTTATGTAAAATTAATTTAGATAAACTTGAGAGGAGTGAGTGTTATGAAAATTACATCTGTAATTGTTCGTAAGTATGACAAGGAAGGATCACGTATGAAAGGGATTGCATCTGTAGTTTTAGATGAATCTTTTGCAGTACATGATATTAGAATTATTGAAGGAGATAATGGTTTATTTATTGCAATGCCAAGCAAGAAAACACCAGTTGGAGAATATAGAGATATCGTTCATCCTATAAATCCAGATGCACGTAAAATGTTTGAAGATGCAATATTTGAAGAATATAATAAAAAAGATTCTGAATAAATTATTCGTTATAATTAACGAATTTTTTTTTTATATAATAATATACTTTAATAGGAGGACTATTTATGGATAAAATAATGGATGTAGGAAACTTTAATCATGTTGTAAAAATAAATGAAAGAAAAAATATAGTTTTATCTGGAGTAAAAAAAATTAATAATTTTGATGATAAAGAATTTTCTTTAGATACAACTATGGGATTGATGATAATAAAAGGAGAATCATTAGAAATGATAAAATTAGATACTTTAGAAGGAAATGTTTCAATAAAAGGTAAAATTAATATGATAAATTATTTAGATTCAGATAGTATAAAAGAATCATCTGTATTTAGTAAATTATTTAAATAATGACGCAATTTGCTTATTTATTATTTTCATTTTTTTATGGCCTTGTTTGCGGAATAATATATCGTCTTCTGAGAAGAAAAAAAATTTTTTTAAAAATTGGTTATTTTTTGGTAATTACTTTATTATTTGTTTTTTGTTTTTATAAATTTAATTATGCTGATATTCATATTTATAATAAAATTTTGTTAATAATAGGTTTTGTATTTGGAGAATCTTATGTAAAATTTTCTGTAAAATTCAACAAAAATAATTGAATATTATAATTATTGTGTTATTATCATAATAATGAGGAGCATAGGATTATGAAAAAAAGAACTAACAAAGGTGCTATTAGAAGAATGTCTTTATTATTCTTGGCTTTTTGTGCTTTTTTAATTTATAGTGGTTATGTTACAATTATTTATTGGGGAAAAATTTTAGATAAGTATAAAGAAAAAAAAGAATTAGAGAATAAATATGCTGCTTTAGTGGAGAAAAAAGATCTACTTGAAAAAGAAGTAAGTAAGCTTCAAGATCCAGATTATATTGCAAAATATGCCAGAGAAAAGTATTTATATTCAAAAGATGGGGAGTATATTATTAAGATAGTTGAATAAAAATAGTTATTGTGCTAGAATTTTGTGCATGGGGCCGTTTATTGGTTTCGACAGAATAATGTTTTGATTTAATTGCAGGTGGTAGCTAATCCTAAGTAGCACAGTTTAAATTAACTGACAATAATTATAATACTGCCTTAGCATTTGCTTAATTTAGCAATTTTGGCGCTGAATATTGGTTTTCTTGTAGATTAATATTTGGTTCATATATACAAGATATATTTTTTAATTTGTTTAGATTAAAAAATGAATAATTTATAAACTTAGTTAATAAATAGTTTGTTAGATACTTTTTTATTAATGAAATTTTAATTCTAACTAAACCTGTAGACGTTATTTTGAAGTTATTTTGGACAGCGGTTCGATTCCGCTCGGCTCCACCAAATTGATATTTAACTCGAGATTTCGAATATATATAACATTTTATTTTAGATGATTAGTAAAGAAAGTAAATGAAGTAATGTGAATAGTATTTTATTCGCTAATAAAACGTTTACTTTTTTATTCTGAAAAAAGCTTTATAAATTGTTGATTATTTATAAAAAAAAGTTTAAAATGTAAATAAGGAGGTTATATAAATGAAAAACAAGAGTAAAACATGGATTATTGTATTAGTAATTGTTTTGATTGTAATGTTACCAATAATGATTGATTATTTTGGTTCAGTAAAAATTGAAAAAATTACTTACGATAAGTATTTAGATATTGTTAAGAATGGAGAAAATGCATTAGTATATGTTGGAGATTTGGATAATGATTCTTTTAAACAGGATGTAGCAAGTACTTTAAAAAATGTTGAAAAAAAAGGTATTAAGAGTGACTATGCTTCAGATTATAGTATTTACAGTATAAGTAGTTCAGATTTAACTAAAGAAGAATTAAACAAAATTGGTACTGATAATGGATATGTATTTTTAGTAGCAGGAGATAATCAAAAAGTTTTAGCTGAAGATTCTAAAGAAAAAACTTTGATAAATTCTGTTGATGCATACTATAATGCAACTTTTAATGATGATAATAAATCTTATAAAGTTTTAAATACAGCTGATGAATATAGTAAGTTAGTCAAGAGTAAAAATATTACTGTTGCTGTTTTTGGTAGAGATACATGTTATTATTGTAATATATTTAAACCAGTTTACAATGCAGTTGCAGAAAAATATAATTTAGATATTTATTATTTTGATTCTGATAGTTATGATGCTTCTGAATATAAGAAGATAATGGATCTTGGATTAAAAATTCCTGCTCAATGTAATTCTTCAGGAAAAGAGTCATTGTTATCTGATGGTTTTGGAACTCCATTAACTATAATAACGCAAAAGGGTAAGACAATTGATTGTATAAGTGGTTATACAGACAGATCTTCTCTAATTACAAAATTACAAAGTCATGATTTAATAAAGTAGGTGAGTAGTTTGGCAATTGTGTTAAATAAATTAAATGAATATAAGAAAAAATATCCTTTTACTGTAATGTGGCGTTTGCCTGCACATGCAAAAGTAATTGAGGCAAATTTACATGATAATGAGGAAGTTTTGTATGCTTTTGGTGGTCAAAAGGATAACAATCATTTTGGATTTTTTAATACATTTGTTGTGGTTTTAACCAGTGAAAGATTGGTAGTTGCTCAGAAACATTTGTTAGTTGGTTATTCAGTGAATTCTATAACTCCAGATTTATTTAATGATTTACAAATTATATCTGGGTTATTATGGGGTTCAGTTACAATTGATACAGTAAAAGAAGTTATTTATTTATCAAATGTTTCTAAAAAATCCTTACCGGAAATTCAAAAAACTGTTACTAAATTTATGATTGAAGAAAAGAAAAAATATGTTGTTAATCATCAAGATTAATTAACATATTTTTTTTAACACTTTGAAAAAAATACCATATTTTATATTAGGAGTGATTTAAATGTATAATACTTTTAATATAAATGGAGAGAAAGATAATAGATTGGAAAATGAATATTACGAATATTACACAATAAAATCTGGAGATAATTTGTATCAGATTTCAAAAAAATACAATATAAATCCAGAGTTATTATCAGCTTTAAATGGACTTAATTTGACAGATTATATATATCCTGGTCAAGTATTAATGATACCTAAAAGTGGTTTTAGTTATTACTTAACAAAATCTGGTGATACTTTAGATACTGTTGCTAATACTTTTGATAGTTCGGTTTCCCAATTATTAAATGATAATAGAGTTATTTATCTTTTAGATGGACAGCTTTTAGTTAAGAAAAATTAGTATATATTTTTCTTTTTTTTTGTTATATACTAAGTATATAGTAGGTGAATATATATGGTATTTAAAAAGCCTTATGCTTTTATGATTAAACATTTTAAATTATTTCATTTAATATTAAGTGTTTTAATAATTTATGTAGTTTATAAATCTTATCTATTAACAAAATTATTTAATAATCTTGCTCAAAATCAAACAGCAAATACTTTAGGACTTAGTGGTAAATATATTCCAGGATTAATCTATTTATTTATAATTGTTATTATACTGTTTGGTTTATTTATTTGGATATTGATGAAAAATAAGAATAAGCCAAGAAAATTTTATATATTTTTGATATTATATTTTTTAGTGTTTATGTTCTATTTGTTTTTTGCAAAATCAGCATTATCTATAGTGGAAGAAACCTCTATGACTAATGAATCTTTAAGAGCATATAGAGATATTTCCTTTTTATTACCATTGCCACAATATTATTTTTTAATAGTTTCTATTCTTAGAGCTATTGGATTTAATGTAAAACAGTTTAATTTTTCTAAAGATATTAAAGATTTAGAAATAAACGAAGGAGACAGTGAAGAAGTTGAATTAGAAGTAACTAATAATTTATATAAATATATACGATTTTTTAGAAAAAAAGCTAGAGAATTTAAATATTATTATTATGAAAATAAATTTTTGCTTACAGCCATTATTGTGGCAATTCCGATTTTTTTTGTAATATATTTTTTTGTGAATTACAAATTTGTAAATAATAATTATGGAGAGAAAACTTCTGTTTCTGCTGGGAACTATTTAATTACTGTTAATAAATCTTATGTGACTGAAAAAAATGTTTTTGGTAATATTATTAATAATGATAAAAAGTATATAGTAGTAGATTTAAAAATTAAAAATATTAATTATGAAAGTGTTTTGTTCGATACTAAAAAGTTTCGATTAACCGATGGAGAAAATTACTATTATCCTTTTAATCCTAAAAGTTCAGATTTTAGTGATTTAGGAAAAACTTACGAAGGTAATTTATTAAATAATCAAGATGATTATTATTTTATATTAGTGTATGAATTAGATATTAATAAATCTTTGTCTGGTTTAAAATTAAAAATTTATGATTCTGTTGATAATAAAACAAATAAAGCAAAATATATTAATATTAATTTAAGTCCAGAAAAACTTGATAAAGATAAAGATATTATTAATGTTAATCTTGGTAGTTCTTTAGGAGTTTTAGAAGAACAGTTTGGAAGTACTGATTTTAGTCTTTTAAATTATGATCTTGTAAGTTTTTATGAATATAATTATGAAGTGTGTATTTCAGATAATTGTTCACAAAAAACAGGTGTTATTAATGCAGATGACAACATAAAAAATACATTATTAAAAATTGAATATAATTTTTCAATTGACCAAAACAGTTCAATTTATAATTATATTCAAAATTCAGAACAGTTTTTTAATAAATTTATTTCTTTATTTTATTATATCGATGGTAAAAGTAAAAGCATTAATGTTTCAGTAAGAAAAAATTTAGAATCTCAAAATGTTTTATTAATTGAAATTCCTAAAGAATTAGAAAATGCTGAATCAGTTGAGTTTGTAATTAATACTAGAAATGTAAAATATGTTTATAAATTAAAATAACCCCTCTTAGGGTTTTTTATTTTACTATAATTTATAATAATAAAAAAAACTCGAGTATTCGAGTTTAATTTATTTATGGAGGGCCTAGTCGGATTTGAACCAACGAATCAGGGAGTTGCAGTCCCATGCCTTACCACTTGGCTATAGACCCATTTCTAATTAATCCATGTAAATTAATTTTACACTAAGATGTTATTTTTGTCAATTCAAATACTTTAAATGATTGAAGAAATATGTTATTACTTTGTATTTTATGTTAAAAATATTTTTAATATGCTACTAAAAAATTATTATTTATAAATAAAAAAAGCAGAAACTTTGAATCTACTTTTTTAATAATACGGTTGTAAGTAATAATAAATTATTGATTTTGAGAGTTTAAAAATATTTTTTTATTTTCTTTAAGTCTTTCATTATTAGGATCGATTTTTAAGGCTTTATTTATATAAAAAATGCTTTCTTCATATAGTCCTAAGTAATAATATGCTAGACTTAATAAATCATCTAAAGTGGAATCCCAAGCAAATGGTTCATTAATATAAGTTTTGTTTTTATTTTTAATTGTTTTGGCTTTGATTAGTAGATCTAGCATCTCATAATATTTTTTTTCATTATAATATAACATTGCTAGTTCAATTAATGGCTCTCTTAAGTATGGTGTTTCGTTGATTGCTTTTTGGTACCATTTTATAGCTAGATTGTTTTTATTTTTAGCTATATAACTTCTAGCAATAAATCTCATCGAAGCACTTCTTTCATCTTTCCACTTAGAACTTTCAAGGTTTAAATGTTTTTTTAAAGTTTTAATACATTTATCATATTTTTGATAATACATGTATTCTCTTCCCAAGTAATGCATATTTCTGTCATCTTCAGGATCTTCTTTAACGGATAATTCAAGTAATTTTAAATATGATTTTCTTGATTTTTTTGAATCAGGGTAATGATCTAATATTATAGTTGGAATTGTGTCAAATGTTTCATTGTCGGCCGTGTTTGTTAATACCTCGTGAACTGGGTGAGTCCATGTATATCCTTTTCTTACATGAATGTTATCTAAATAAAAATTTACTAATGGTTTATTATTTTTTAAACTCCAATTGTAATTATATCTTACTCTTGTTTTTCCTGTGTACAATTTTTCTAATTCTTTTCTCCAACCAGGACGAAATATTTCATCTAAATCAGTACATACACATAAATCGGTATTTTCAGGAACCATTTTTAAAGATTCAATTCTGGCAGTATCGAATCTCCAAGGATTTATTTCTTTAATTTTTACAATTACTCCTTTATCTTTTAATAATTTAACCGTATTATCTGTGGAACCTGTATCAAGTACATATATTTCATCTGCTTCCTTCATTGAGTTGTACCATCTATCAACAAATTGTTCTTCATTTTTAGCGATGGCGTAAACACATATTTTCATTTAAAATTTCCTTTCTTTATTTTAAAAAAGAGTTAAAAACTCTTTTATATATTTTGTCTTCCTAAGTATTCAATTGTAATAGTTACTAGTGGGTTTGTAAAATATGAACTTGATTTAATATAATTCATATCTGGACTTGTTAAGTGAATAGTACTAGGGCTTAAGTTTACTAATTCAAATGGAGTAGAAATATCTGGTACTGAAATTATTCCTTGGCCCGTTATTTCAGTGGCTATTGTTGAATTTGTCCATTTACTAGCACCAACATATATGTCGTCTGTACCAGCCGTTCTTAATCCGATAGATACAAAATCTTTTGTTTGATCAAAATCTCTTCCATTATCACTTGCATATGCAAAAGCAGTAAAATTGATTTGATAGTACCCCGGAACATTAAATTGAATTGTATTATCTGTTGGGTCTAGAGTTACTATATTTGTTATATCTATTTCTTTTTTTGTAAGTGGAATTTTGTTGTTGCTTAATACATCTATTGGATTTTGATTGTTTTCATTAAATGTAACCAGGTAGGCATTACGTTGTGTAGTTTCAGTAGTGCCTTTAGGAATCACAAAATTTAAAATGTGATTAGTTCCACTTCCAGTGTCTGTTATTTGTGCTGCAGTTCCTGCGTCTCCAGTTTCTACATTTCCTATACTTATGGTATCTGCAGTTCCAGCAGGGCCTGTTGGGCCCGTTGGCCCCGTAGGCCCAGTCGGACCGGTGACTCCTTGAGTTCCGGTTATTCCTTGAGGACCTGTTGGCCCCGTTGGTCCTGTTTCTCCCTGAGGTCCAGTCGGACCAGTAGCTCCTTGAGTTCCAGCAGTTCCTTGAGGTCCCGTTGGTCCCGTAGGTCCTGTTTCTCCCTGAGGTCCAGTCGGACCAGTAACTCCTTGAGTTCCAGCAGTTCCTTGAGGTCCCGTTGGTCCCGTAGGTCCTGTTGCTCCAACAGCTCCCGGAATACCTTGAATACCCTGGATTCCTTGAATACCTTGAGGTCCCGTAGGTCCAGTTTCTCCTGGAATACCTTGAATGCCTTGAATACCTTGAGGACCTGTTGGTCCAAAAGGCCCTGTAGGTCCCGTAGGTCCTATTTGAGGATTAGGAAAATTATTACAACATGATGGATTTTTTCTTATATCACAATTATTCAATGATTTACTCCCTTCTTTACATTTTATGTTTTGCAAATAAAAAGATTACGGCTATTAACCGAAAATGTTTGACTTATTAAAAAATGAAATTTATAATTTACGTGGTGATACAAATGAAAACATGTGTAGTCATATACAACCCTAATAGCGGACACACCTTAAATAAAGATAATTTAAAACTTTGTAAAAAATATTTGAGTAAATTTAATTATTTACCAAAATTTATTCCTACTAAATATGCTGGCCATGCTAAGGAAATAGTAAGTCACTTAGATAAAGTTGATGTTGTTTTTTCTATAGGTGGAGATGGAACTTTTAATGAAGTTGTAACAGGTAATTTGCTTAGAAAAGATAGATTAATTGTATGCCACATTCCCGTTGGAACTACTAATGATGTAGGAAAAATGTTTGGTTATACAAAAAATTTCCAAAAAAATTTACTCCTTGCTTTAAACGGTGAAGTTAAAAAAATTGATATATGTTCTATAAATGATAGACCATTTGTATATGTTGCAGGATTGGGAAAATTTGTAACCGTTGCTTATGAAACTCCAAGATATTTAAAAAAGAAAATTGGCTATTTGGCTTATTTAATAGAGGGTATAAAAGATTTTTTTAAACCGGTAAAATTATATAATTTAACTTATGAAATTAATGGAATTGAAAAAACTGGTTATTATTCTTTTATGTTAATTAGTAATGCTAACAGAATAGCTGGAATAAATAATTTTTATAAAGATGTTAAACTGGATGATAATGAATTTGAAGTGTTATTATGCAATTTTAGAAATAGAATTGATATTATTAGGACTTTAAAATTATTAACTACAAATGATATTAATAAAGTTTCTGGATTGGAATTTTATAAAACTGATAAAATTAAATTAAAATTTGCTAATTATCCAGATAAAAGTTGGTGTATAGATGGTGAAAAATTGGATAGATCTAAGTTAAATTATACTGTTTCTATTATTAATGATTTTGAAATTCTTATGCCGACGACATATAATGATGAATTGTTTGTAAAAAAAGAAGGAAATTGATTATTGCAATTTCCTTTTCCATTTCCATTGACTGATAAAGAGAATAATTGTTGATGTTAATGTTATTATTAAACCATATTTGTAATTGTGCGGTTTATATTTTAATTCTATCGTATGATTTCCTTGTTTTATATCGAATCCTAATAATGTATCTGCTATTTTATAAGTTTCTATTTTTTTAGAATTTACGTATACTTCCCATCCTTTGTCATATGGTATTGATGAATATATTGTTTCATCTTTTTTTAAGTTTGTAGTTAAAATTATATTTGATTCGGCAAATTTAATAATATTTATTTTTGTGTCAGATAATTTAGCTACTGCATCAGAAAATTTAGATTCATTTAAGTTATAAAGTGTTATATCATTATTATGGTAATAATTATATCCTACGTAAACTTCTATATTTTCGTCATCACTGTAAAAAGTTAAAAGTCTTTTTTCAGTGTAATCTACGGTGTTATAGTAAGATAATTGTGGAAAAATAATATTTAAATTTTCTTGATTATCATTTGTGGTATACAAAATATTATTAATTATGAAAAAATCAATATTATTATCACTTAGATAAATGTAATTATTAGTAAATGAGTTAGCAAATTCATATTTTATTAATGTTATATTATTTTTTTGTTCTATTATATTTTTGTTTTCTACAGATTTTTTTTCGAATGTGTTTTTGATTCCTGTTGTATATTCTATAAAGTTGTTTTGATTTCTTATTGGATCTTTTTCAGTTAATTTCCAGTTTTTGATATTGTGATTTGAAACATAAAATAAATTGTTATAAAAATTTGTTTTATATATAGGTTCTTTATTATTTATTAAAATGTTTTTATAATGAAGGTAATCGTGATTATCTCCAAGTGTATATTTTAGATTAAACATTAGATTATATATTGGCGTATTTGGTTTATAGTAAAAACTATTTATTTCATTCCCTGGCATTCCTAGATCTCTTTGCATTTTTGCCAAATTTTCATAGATCATTGAGCTAAATGAAGTGATACCATAATAGTTGTACCAAGAAGAATCATTAAAGGTTAACATATTTGTTTTTTCTACTCTATAGAATATACTTTCATTGTTATCACTGTTATTATCTTTTATAAAATTTAAAATATTTTGAGTTTGATTATAATCATCATAAAAATCACTTATTTTTTGATCTATTGACCAATTTGAATTAGTTTTTATTATACATTCCAGTGATATTGTTAGGATAAATATAATATACATTAATTTTTGAACTTTAGGATAAAAATGGTGAATTGTGTATATAAGAAAATAAATAGAAATTAGGATGATATTTATTAATAATAAATTATTAGTTATTTGTTCGGTGTCTAAAATTTTCACAAATATTAAAAATCCTAAACATAATAGATATGAAATAAATACAAAAATAATTTTATTATCTTTAATTTTTAAAAGTGAGTAAGAACATATAATTAGTAAAGTAAAAGAATATAAAAATGAAAATCTATAGGGTAAGTCGTTAGGGACATGGAAAGCATGCCATATATAATCTAAAGGTGCGTAGAAAAAACTTGCTATTAGTATCCCTAGTATTATGAAGTAAGCTATTTTAATTTTTATATGAATTTTTGGATTAGTGTAAAATAAAATTAGCAATGCTAAACAAATTATTCCACAAGATATATTAGGAGCATTTGTAATATCAGAAGCAAATACGGATTTTGTGGACCCAGATAAATGACTGATTAAAAATTCTAGTAAGTTAAAATTATAATATCTTGTAAAAGGCATTGTGTCATTTGTAGCACTAGTTGAGGTTAAGCTACTTGCAAGTGGTAGTGTTAAAACAGCTGTTAGAGTACCTGCTAAAAGTGATGAAAGGCAAAAGACAAATATTTTTTTTATTATTTTTTTATACTTAAGATTTTTTTTGTTAATAAATAAATAAATTGCAAAATAGATAACACTATATATACAAATCATATATGCTATGAAATAATTAGCAATTATCATGGTTGCTAGACTTAAAATATAAAGTAGATTTTTATCGTCATCAATTAAATCTTCAATTCCTTTAGTGATTAGTGGTAGAAATACTAAACCATCAAGCCACATTATATTCCAATAATAAGCAGTAAAATATGCATTAAATCCATATAGTAAACCTAAAGCGATTATTACTGGCGTTTTTGAATTAAATTTCTTTTTTAAAAAGTAGCTCATGGTAGTTGAAGCTACTACAGCTTTTAAACCAATTATAATTGAAAATCCAGTCAACAAGTTTTCATGTTTAAATAATAGTAATAGAATGTTGAAAGGACTAGACAAATAATTTAAAAAATTTCTAAAAAATGGTAATCCCATAGACATGGTAAAGGAATATATGAGATTTTTTCCTGTATTTATTCTATTGTATAATTCTGCTAACATTGGGCCGTACTGATGATAAAAATCAACTGTTAAAGTAGAATTTTCTCCGAATGGAGAAATTTTTTGTAAAAAATATATAATTGAAATAATAGCTATTCCAATTAGAAATGTTAAATATATATCTTTATTTTTTTTAATATTATTACCAATTTTTTTGAGCATCGTATCACCTAATTTGATTATATACTACCTAAAATTTTAATTCAATTTATTTTATTAAAAATATCTGATATTATGTTGCATTTACATTAAGGTAAAATTTTTTTGTTTGACTTTTTATTTTTTCGGCAATATAATAGCCTAATTAAAAACATTAATTTAAATAGATATTTGTGTAAATATTGCAAAGTTTTATATTTTGTAGTATTATTAACTGGTTATTAAAAAGGAAGTGTTTCTATGGATAAAATTATAAATGTTGCGGTTGTAGCACACGTTGATGCTGGTAAAAGTACTTTGGTTGATGCGTTGTTAGAACAAAATGGTGTTTTTAGAGAAAATGAAGAAGTTGTTGACTGTGTAATGGATAGTAATGATTTGGAAAGAGAAAGAGGAATTACTATTTATTCTAAAAATTGTGCGATTCGTTATAAAGATTATAAAATAAATATTGTTGATACTCCAGGTCATGCTGATTTTTCAAGTGAAGTTGAAAGAGTTATTAAGACTGTTGATACTGTTATTTTAATTGTTGATAGTGCGGAAGGTCCTATGCCTCAAACTAGATTTGTTTTGAATAAGGCTTTGGAACAAAATTTAAAGCCAATATTATTTATTAATAAAATTGATAAAAAGGATGCTAGACCTGAAGAAGTTGTTAATATGACTTTTGATTTATTTTGTGATTTAAATGCTACTGATGAACAATTAGATTTTCCAATAGTTTATGGTATTGCTAAAGAAGGTAAATCAACTTTGGATCTGAATAAAATGGAGGATACTATCCAACCTTTGCTTGATACTGTATTAACACAAGTTAGACCTTTTGAAGGTGATGAAAATGACGATTTACAATTACAAATAAGTTCTTTAGATTATGACGATTATATTGGAAGATTAGGTATTGGAAGAATTAATAAGGGTAAAATTGTAAGTGGTCAAACTGTAACATTAATAAGTAATGATGGTAAGGAAACTTCTTTTAAAGTAAGTAAGTTATTTGTTAATGAAGGAATAAATCGTGTTGAAAAAAAAGAAGCTTATTATGGAGATATTGTTACTATTGCTGGTTGTTCTAGTATAAGTATTGGAGACACTGTATGTAGTTTAGGTAAACCAAATCCATTACCTCCAATCCATATTGATAAACCAACACTTTCTATGAATTTTTTAGTTAATAATAGTCCATTTGCTGGAAGAAGTGGAAAATATTTAACTAATAGGCACATAAAAGAAAGATTGGATAAAGAGTTAGAAACGAATGTTGGACTTGAAGTAGAAGAACTAGAAAACAGCGATGGTTTTAAAGTTAGTGGACGTGGAGAACTTCATTTATCTGTATTGTTGGAAAATATGAGACGTGAAGGGTATGAGCTATCAGTTTCAAAACCTCAAGTTTTAATAAAAGAAATAGATGGTAAAAAATATGAGCCATTTGAAAAAGTTATTGTAAATTGTCCAAGTGATTATGCTAGTACGATTATCAATGATTTACAGGAAAGAAAAGGTTTATTGCAAAGTATGCAAACAACTGATGATAATTATACTCATTTAGAATTTTCTGTTCCTACTAGAGGGTTGATCGGATATAGAAGTGCCTTTATAACAAATACTAAAGGTGAAGGCGTTATGGTTAGAAGTTTTGAAGATTATAAACCATATGCTGGTGCATTAACTACAAGAAAAAATGGTGTATTAGTTTCTATGGAAAATGGAAAAACTTTAGGGTATTCATTATGGAATCTTCAAGATAGAGGAACATTGATTGTTGGGCCAGCTACTGATGTTTATGTTGGAATGGTAATTGGTATAAATAATAGAGAAAATGATTTAAATGTTAATCCATGTAAAAATAAACAATTAACTAACACTCGTGCTAGTGGTAGCGACGATGCAATTCAATTAATTACTCCAAAAACTTTTTCACTAGAAGAAGCTTTAGAATTTATAGAAGATGATGAGTATGTAGAAATTACTCCTGATGATATCAGAATAAGAAAAGCAATTTTAGACCCAAAAGATCGTTATAGAGAGAATCGTAATTAGTTTAATAAACTCTAATTTTGTTAATTAGAGTTTTTTTATATAATAAAAATAGCTATTATTTTAGCTATTTTCATTTTTTTCTTCTTTAGTTATTTTTCCAGAGGGTTTAGATTTTAAAAATTCAGCTTCTAAAGTATTATTACTTTCTAAACTTTTAAAGGCAAATTTATTAGTTATTAAATCAAATTCTCCAATATATTCTACAACTTCTGGATTAAAATTCAGTTTAAATTTATCTAATCCATAGTATCTACTATCTTCTGAGAAGTCTCCACCAATTCCTCCCATATCTAAATAATCATAGTCACTTTTATATCTTTCAATTATTTCATTATGTAGAAAATAATTTGCATTAGAATCTTTATATTTAGGGTCGTAGCCACTAGCAAGAATACTAACCTTGTCTTTATATTTTATTACAAGAGCTCCAGCAACATAAGCAAATTTTCTGTTTTTTAGTCCTTCAGTTGCTTCTACTAAATCTTTTTTATATTCAATGACATTTTTATCAGAATTCATTTTTTCATTCATGTTTTTGTCGCTTGGATCATTTTTGATTTTTTCGTTATATTCTGCATTTCTATTTAATTCTTCTTGGTATTTATTTTTAGCATTTTCTAAATATGCTTCGTAGTCAATTTTTACTAGTAGGAGGTCAATATTATTGTCTTTTTTATATACATTGTAAAAGTTTCTATAGTAATCAATACTTCTATTTACTTTATTTTTTACAAAACCATAAAAAGTTTCAATGTTGTCCACTGTTCCGACTTCTAATACTAATCCTTTATTTTGAGCATTTTTAATTTTTGTTCTAATGCGTTTGTCTATATCATTTAATTTAAAATCTCTGATATTTATGAATGCAGATAATCTTGGCATTAATAGATCAAAAGGGTCTACTTCTTTTCTTCTTTTAAATCCTAGTTGTTTAAGGGTATCAATTAAATAATTGCTATCGTTTTGGGTAATTTTTAAAGTTTGATTATTTAAGTTTCCAATGATAATTTCTGGGTTGATTTTTATTAAAACAAAACCTCTTTTTTTGTAGTAACTTTTTAATAATTTAATAAAAGTTTTTAATAATTCTTCATCTTCATAGTCAATTAAAAAACCTTTTGGTGCGTATGCATATTTATAGAAGATTCCAATTTTTTTGTAAAGTATTAAAGAGGCTGCGACAATTTCTCTAGTATCGTCGATCATTGCTATATAATCATAATCAAAACCCAATTCTCCCATTACTTTAGCATAAAGAGAGGTTTGGCAATAGTTTCCTAGTTTACTATTTAATGAATATTCGTCGAATTCTTCAATCTTTAATTCTATTATTCTCATATGCACACCTTCCTTTATACAATTATAGCATGATTTTATATTTTTTTTATAAAACTTGCTAATAATTTACAAATAATTTATAATTTTATTGTTAGGAGATTATATAATGATAGAAAAAGTATATGCAAGAGAGATATTAGATAGTAGAGGTAATCCTACTGTTGAGGTTAAATTATTTTATGATGGAAACTTTGTAGTTTCAAGTGTTCCTTCTGGAGCTTCTTGTGGATCTAATGAGGCTTTGGAATTAAGAGATGGTGGAGATAGATATAATGGGAAAGGAGTTTTAAAGGCTGTTAATAACGTAAATACAATAATTAATGATAATTTAAAGGGAATAGAATTGGACCAAAAAAAAATTGATGATATTTTAATAAAATTAGATGGAACTGATAATAAATCAAATTTGGGGGCAAATGCAATTTTAGGAGTTTCTTTATGTGTTATGAAAGCATTAGCTCAAAAAAATCACAGAGAACTTTTTGAATGTTTAGGGAACGATTTTACAATGCCTATTCCTATGATGAATATTGTTAATGGTGGTGTTCATGCAGCAAGTGGCTTGTCTATTCAAGAATTTATGATAGTTCCTAAATTTTCTTCTTTTAAGTCTGCACTACAGGCTGGAGCTGAAATCTTTCACAATTTAAAAGGTATTTTAAAAAATAAAGGGATGAGTACTAATGTAGGGGACGAGGGGGGATTTGCTCCTAAAATGAAATCTACAAGAGAAGCTTTAGATTTAATAGTTGAAGCGATTAACGTTAGTAATTATAAAGCTGGTGAAAATGTTTTTATAGCTTTAGATTGTGCAGCAAGCGAATTTTATAAAGAGGGAAAATATTTTATTGATGGTAAGTATTTAGAGTATGTGGATTTAGAAAATTATTATTTAGATTTAATAAATGATTATCCTATTTGTAGTATTGAGGATGCTTTTTCTGAATTTGATTTAGATGCTATTAAATCCTTTACAAAAAAGGCAGGTAATAAAATTATGCTGGTAGGTGATGATTATTTTGTTACTAATAAAAAATTATTAGATCAGGGTATTCACGAACATTATAATAATTCAATATTACTTAAAGCTAATCAAATTGGAACTATTAGTGAAATGTTAGAAACTATTGATATGGCTAAAAACGCAGGTTTTAAAACTATTATAAGTCACAGAAGTGGTGAAACTCTTGATACTTTTATAGCAGATATGGCAGTAGGTTTAAATTTAGGATATATTAAAACTGGATCACTTTGTAGAGGAGAAAGAGTTGCTAAATATAATAGATTATTAGAAATTGAAGAACTTCTTGAAAAATAATTAATTTTATGTTAAATTATAAAGTAGATTTTTAAACGGAGGGTGAGTTTATGGAGACTGCATTATTAGTAATTGCCGTGATTTTAATTGTTCTTGTTTTGTTACAAAGTAATAAAGCTAGTGCTGGAGGACAAATAATTACAGGTGGAAATACAGAATTGTTTCAAAGGCAAAAAGAAAGAGGCGCTGAACTTTTTATAACAAGATTGACAATGTGTTTGAGTGCAGCTTTTATTATTATAGCTTTTATACTTTACATTAGTTAACGAGTGCTTTAGCACTTTTTTTATTTGTAAAAAAATATTATGTTATAATGAAAAAAATGGAGGAATTTAGATGAAGGATAAAATAATTAGTGTAATGGAACAAGAAAAGGAAGCTTTGACTTTGATTGAAATAAATGATTTGTTAGGCTTAAAAACTCCTCAAGAATTAAAAGATTTAGAAAATAGTTTGGAAGAACTATACAAAGAAAATGTTATGTATAAAACTAATAAAGAAAAATATGTTTTATATAAAAATTGTCCTAACTTTAAATTAGGAAAACTAGATGTTAATAAAAAAGGTTTTGGTTTTTTAGTTTTACCAGATGAAGAAGATATTTATATTGCTAAAGACGATTTGAATGGGGCAGTAAATGAAGATTATGTGTTAGTGGAACTAAATAATAAAAAGAATAAAACTGAAGGTCGAGTAGTTAGAATTTTAAATAGAAATTTAAAAAATATTATAGGTGAAATTGTTAACAAAAATGATGATGTTTTTATTAAACTTGATGATGAAAAAAAGGATCTTGAAATAGTTTTAGATAAAGTTAGTTCTAGAGGTTTAGTTGATGGAACTAAAGTTTTAGTTTCTTTGATTAAAGAACTTAGTAAAAATCGTTATTATGGACGTGTAGTTACTGTTATTGGTCACAAGGATGATCCTGGAGTTGATATAAAAACAGTTGCGTATAAATATGGAATATTTGAAGAGTTTAGCAAAGAATCAATGCAACAGGCAGAAGATATGCCTAATGAAGTAAGTGAACAAGAAAAAGTAGGAAGAACAGATTTAACTCAAGAAATGATATTTACTATAGATGGTGCTGATACTAAAGATATAGATGATGCGATTAGTATAAAAAAAGAAAAAGATTTTTATTGGTTAGGGGTTCATATTGCTGATGTTAGCCATTATGTTTCTTTGAATAGTCCACTGGATGTAGATGCTTTAGCACGTGGAACAAGCAGTTATTTAGCTGATAGTGTTATTCCGATGTTACCACATAAATTATCCAATGGGATATGTTCTTTGAATCCAAATCAAGTAAGACTAACTATAAGTTGTGAAATGAAAATAGATTCTAAGGGAGACGTCGTTGATTATAACATTTTTCCTTCATTTATTAAGTCAAGAATTAAAATGACTTATGCAAAAGTAAATGATATATTGATGAGAAATATTGTTGATCCTGAATACACAGAATACAAGGATACTTTATTAGAAATGAATGAACTTGCTCATATTTTGAGAAAACATAAAGAGAGAAAAGGATACATTAATTTTGATTTGGATGAACCAAAAATTATTGTTGATAAGAATAAAAAAGTTGTTGCTATTGAAAAAAGAGTCAGAGAAGATGGAGAAAAACTTATTGAAGATTTTATGATTGCTGCTAATGAAACTGTAGCTACTCATATTTTTAATATGGATTTACCGTTTATTTATAGGACTCATGGAGAACCAAGTAGTGAGAAAATAGAACAGTTTTTAAAATTAATTAGTTTATTAGGCTATACTATTAAAGGAAAATATAATTCAGTAAGCCCTAAAGATATGCAAAGACTATTAGAAGAGTTAAGTGATAAACCAGAATATAAAATATTAAGCAGTATGCTTTTACGTAGTATGAAAAAGGCTATTTATCAAAAGGAAAATATAGGTCACTTTGGTTTAGCTAGTTCATGTTATACACATTTTACGTCTCCAATCAGAAGATATCCTGATTTAATCGTGCATAGATTACTACGAACTTATCTTTTTGACCACGATTTATCAAGAGAAACGATAAATTATTGGGATACAAATTTGGTTACAATTGCTGAACAGGCTAGTGAAAGAGAGCAAAAAAGTGTTGAAGCCGAAAGAGAAGTTGATGATATGAAGATGGCCGAATATATGGAAGATAAAATTGGCGAAATATATGATGGTGTAATAGACACAGTTACTAATTTTGGCTTTTTTGTACAACTTGATAATTTAGTTGAAGGATTAGTTCATGTTAACACACTGAAAGGCGATTATTATAATTATGAGGAAAATTTATTAAGTTTAGTTGGGGAAAATACAAAAAAAACTTATAGAATTGGTGATAAAGTAACTGTTAAATGTGTCGCTGCTAGTAAAGAAGCACGTACTATTGATTTTGTTTTGGTTGATGGTGATAAAGATGGAAATAAAAAATAAGAAAGCCTATTTTGATTATTTTATTTTAAAAGAAATAGAAGCTGGTATAGTTTTAACGGGGACTGAAATAAAATCTATTCGTAAGGGAAGCGCAGATTTAAAAGATACTTATGCTCGGGTAAAAAATGGTGAGGTTTACGTAATTAATATGTATATTGCTCCTTATTTTGAAGGTAACAGATATAATGTTCCCGAAAGAAGAGAAAGAAAGTTGTTACTTAAAAAAAATGAAATTCAAAAGCTACGTGAAGGTGTTATAAAAGAAGGATATAGTTTAGTTCCTTTAAAATTATATTTTAAGAATAATTACGTTAAGATTTTGCTTGGCTTGTGTAAGGGCAAAAAACTTTACGATAAAAGAGAAACTATAAAAGAGAGAGATTTAAAAAGGGAACAATCCAGGAATATTTAAAAATAGGAATGTGTGCGCATTCCTATTTGTTTGTGTTTTGATAGTAATTTCTTTCACTAATACTTATTGATATGTCTTCTAAATCTTTTAAATAATCATTGTTTAAAATGATATCAATTAAATATAAAATTTCATTATACGAATTACATGTGTTGTAACTAATATTATATTTTTTTAAAACATTTATTTCATAGTTTGTTAATAGAAGATTTTTGTTGACTTTTTTAAGTTGATAGTCTTTACTTATGTTCTTTACATAATATTCAAGTTCTTTCATTTAGCAATTATCATTTTATAAATAACACTAGTTATTGTAACTACTAATACCATGAATAAAACTACTAAAATAATACAATTCTTTTTTGTTAATTTTTTTTCGTAATTATTACTTTTATTTGATTCTGTATTAAGTAATTTTCTGGCCTCTTCAGGTATTGGAATTATATTAGTATTTTCAATATCGATGTTGTATTCTTTGTTATCCATAAAATCACCTCTTTATTTTTTTTAAATATATCACATATTTGTTTATTTTACAATTTTATAAAGTTTTTGTATATTGAATATTTGTTTGTATTATATTAATAAGTATGGTATAATTGGTGATAGTAGGAGGCTTACATATGATAGTTGTTAAGACTTTTGTTTCCGAATTACACAAAAAAATAGATTTTTTACAGATTCAAATTAAACAATTTGAGGATAAAGTAAATAGAGTAAATGATATAGTTAATATTTTGAAAAAGCAGACTTTAAAAGATGTTTTATATATAAATGGGGATGATTTGGCTTTAATTTCTTTGGAGGATTTTGGTAAAATTATAGAGGTAGTGAATTATAATAATCCAGAAGAATGTTTGAAAAATTTTGAATATTATTCAGAAGTTTCTAAGAATTTTACTGAATTAATTTTAGAGGGTAAAGTTGATGAAAACCTGGAATTAAAGAAAGATGAGGCACAACATTGGTTGGATGAACAAGCAAATCATATTAAAGAATTTGTTTTAGAATTTAAAGAAAGTAATGAAAGTTATTTGGATAGTTTAAAAATGGCAGATGATTTGTATCAAAAATATTTAAAGTATTTTAAAGATGATGAACTTATTATTCCACTTACTAATTTAGAAGAATTTAATGATGTTTTAAAGAAAAGTGGATTAATAATGAGTGAAAAATGGCAGTTACTAAAATATATTACCCAGAGAAATTTAGTGTTGTTGGGTAAAAAAAACCACAATAAATGGTAAAGGAGGTTTATTATGTCTGAGAATTTATTAAATTTATTATCTAAGTTATATACACCAGAAATAAATTATTTGGTTAATAAAGTAAACTCGAATGAAATAATTAATGCTTCCGATATAAATTGTATTGAGCAAGTGGCTAAAAAGAGTGAAATAAATGAAATTGATTCTTTTTTATATCAAATAATGTATGAAATTGCTGTATATAATGTTAAACTCTTAGGGTTACAAGAACATTATGTAACTGAGAAAACTAATGTTTCTCCTAAAAATGAAATTACTTGGTCTGATATATTAAGTTATCTTGGTATTGAATCTGGTGATTTAAGTGAAACAAATTTGAATTATATGAAAAATGTTAAAAGTTTGAAAGAAGTTGAACAAACTGCTAAGTTTATCAAGAATTCTAAGAAACCTGAAAATAGAATAATTAATAGATTATCTGATCCTAATATTATTTTAAATATTTTAATGTTTTCAAACAAAAAATTGATAGGAGATATTGTTGATGTTTTTAGGAATGATGGAGTGATTGATGGAAGGTGTCTTGGAAAAGCTATTGAGTCTATTCCAGCTATTTTTATGAAAAATACTCCAGAAGAAATTCCGGGGAATTATGATTTGTTTTTAAAAAATTTAAAAATATTAGAGGAAAATAATGTTAATGTTAGGAATGTAATTATTAATAAACCTGTAATACTTCTTACTAGTGATTTGGAATCATTAGTAAATGAGATACATAGTTTTGGGTTAGATGTTCCAACTATGATTGAATATTGTGGTAATGTTTTTGTGGTAAATAAAGACTTGCTAAAAAGTAATGTGGAAATTTTAAAAGCACATGGGGTTGAAGTTACAAACTTAAGTAAAGGACTTGGCTATGAAGTTTTAGGATATGTTGAATTAGATAAACGACTTGAAACTATCCAAAAAATGAGTTATTATGGAGAAGTCCCAAAAAATGATCCTAAATATTTGGATAATATTAGAGCATTTTTTATAACAAATTATGGAAAGACAAGAGAAGCGGGACGTAAGAGGTGTGCGTAATGCTTAATTATTTAAAAGAATTTGACTTGAGTGATGAAGTAATTGAAAATATTCTTAAGTCTAATGATTTAAATATTATAAAAAACTTGGAATTAATGAAAAAAAATGTCAAAGAAGTCATCAACTATTTATATGATTTAGGTGTAAATAACATTGAGAATATATTACTTAATAGAATTGATTTGTTTTGTTTACCTTTAAAATTGATAAAACAAAATTTTACTAAGTTAAACGAAGATATGTTAGTTGATATTTTAAATAATTCTGTTGATGACTTAATTAATTACAATATATAAAATAGATGTTTATTATTTTTTATACATCTTTTTTTGTACAAAAATTTTTAAAACTATTTAATAAAAAAAATATATTTGGTATAATTAATTAGGAAAAATAGAGGTAGTTATGGATACAAAAAAATTGAATAAACAACAAATAGAAGCGGTAAATGTCAAAGAAGGTCCATGTTTAGTCATGGCTGGAGCTGGTAGTGGAAAAACAAGTGTTTTAACTACCCGAATAACTAAACTTATTGAAAATGGTGTTAATGATTATAATATATTAGCAATTACATTTACTAACAAAGCGGCTAAAGAAATGCGTGATAGAATAAGTGCTATGTTAGGACCGATTAATAGTTTTATTGGGACTTTTCATTCATTTGGATTAAGAGTAATTAGAGAAAACTATGCTTTAGTTGGTTTAGATAAAAATTTTACAATTATTGATTCAGAAGATGTACTTAGTATAATAAAAAAAATATTAAAGAATTTAAATTTGGATACTAAACAGTATAGTCCATACTATATAAGAAATAAAATTAGTTTTATTAAAAATCAAATGTTAAGTCAAATGGAACTTGATAAATTTTTTAATACTCCAATTGATAAAGTTGTTGTTGATGTTTATACAAAATATCAGGTTATGATGAAAAATAATAATAGTGTTGATTTTGATGATTTGCTTGTTAAACCAGTAGAACTTTTTAGAAATGATAAAACTGTTTTAGAACATTATCAAGATAAATTTAAATATATTTTAATCGATGAGTATCAAGATACTAATCCTGTTCAATATAAACTTTGTAAATTACTTGCAGAAAAATACCGAAATTTATTTGTTGTAGGTGATGTAAATCAAAGTATATATGCTTTTAGACAAGCTGATTATAAAAATATTATTAATTTTGAAAAAGATTATCCTGATGCCAAAATTATAAAACTAGAAGAAAATTATCGAAGTACTAATAATATTTTGAATGCAGCTAATAGTGTAATAAAAAATAATAAAGAGAGAAAAGATTTAAAACTGTGGAGCGAAAAGGGTGAAGGGGTAAAAATAAAGTATTTAAGAAGTTATGATGAAAAACATGAAATAACTTTGGTTTTAAGTGAAATTCAATCTTTGTTAGAACAGGGTTATAAAAAAAGTGAAATTGGAGTTTTATATAGAACTAATGCTCAGAGTCGTGTTGTTGAAGAAATGTTTTTAAAAAAGGGAATACCTTATAAAGTTGTCGGTAGTTACTATTTTTATAATCGTAAAGAAATAAAGGATCTAATTTCATATTTAAGATTGATTTATAATAATAATGATGAGGTTAGTTTAAGAAGAATTATTAATGTTCCAAAAAGAGGTATTGGAGATAGTGCTATTAAAAATTTAGAAAATATTAGTTCTATTGAAGGTATTAGTATGTTTGAAGCTTTGTCTACAAAGAAGGAGTTGGAATTTAAAAAAATTATTTTAGATTTAGTTGAGTGTAGTAATAACATGAGTTTAACCGAACTTATTGATGCTGTGCTTGAAAAAACAGGATTAAAGGAATCTTTAGAAGAAGAAAAAAACTTAGAAAATGAATTACGTTTAGATAATTTATTGGAATTTAAAAGTATAACAGCTTCTTTTGAAGAGAGAACTGGGTGTGTTAATTTAGGAGATTTTTTAGAAGAAATATCTTTAATTAGTGATATAAGTAGTCATAAGGAAGATAACGATGAAGTAACCTTGATGACTATTCATAGTGCTAAAGGTTTGGAATTTGATGTAGTCTTTTTAATTGGAATGGAAGAAGGAATATTTCCACATAATATGTCTTTAATGGAAGATAATTTAGAAGAAGAGAGAAGATTATGTTATGTTGGAATAACTAGAGCTAGAGAAAGATTATATATTACAAATGCTAAAAGAAGAATGCTTTATGGTAAAGATCAAATGAATTTACCTAGTAGATTTATAGCAGAAATTGATAAAGATTTGATCGATAGTGAGGAAGAAAATTTAGCAGAAAAACCAATTATAAATAAGAAAGAATTGTATAATAATACAGATAATGAAGATATTAAGAATGGAGATTTAGTTAATCATGATTCTTACGGTACTGGAGTAGTTATTGAAGTTGATGGCAATTTAGTTACGGTTGCTTTTAAAAGTGGAGTAAAAAAATTGATGAAAAATCATAAAAGTCTTAAGAAAGTTTAGGTGATAAAATGACATTATTAATTTTAGCTGCTGGATTAGGTAGTAGATTTGGTGGGTTGAAGCAAATCGAACCGGTAGGTCCGAATGGAGAATATATTATAGATTATTCTGTAAAAGATGCAAAAAAAGCAGGTTTTGATAAAGTGGTATTTGTTATAAAAAGAGATATGCTAGATTATTTTGAAGAAACTATTGGAAAAAGAATTCGTAATACTATTGAAGTTGGTTATGCATTTCAAGAAATTAATGATGTAAATTTAAACATTAATTTTAATAGAACAAAACCTTGGGGAACTGTTCAAGCGATATTGTCAGCACGTAATTTAGTTGATGATAAGTTTGCTGTTATAAATTCTGATGACTTTTATGGCTACGATGCTTTTAAGCAAGCTGTAGAATTGCTTGGTACTTTAAATAATGTAAATGAGTACGGAGCAATTTTGTTTCAGGCAAAAAATACTTTAAGTGCAAACGGAAATGTTAAAAGAGGCATTTGTTTTACTGAAGGAGATGAAATTACTAACATAATAGAATCTCAAGTTCATATGGAAAATAATGTTGTTGTATGTGAGCCTTTAAATGGTGATAGAACTTTTGAAATGGATATAAGTTGTTTAGTTTCTATGAACATGTTCTTATTTAACTCTTCTGTTTTTGATATTTTAGAAAATGCTTTTGAAAAATTTTTGAAGAATTGTAAAGATAATAATTCTGAGTGTTTAATTTCTGATGTAATAAATGAACGTATACAAAATAAAGAAATACATGTTAAATATTTGGAAACAAATTCTAAATGGTATGGAATAACTTTTAAAGAAGATTTGGTTTTATTAAAGGAAGGAATTAATAAATTGATTTCTGAAGGAAAATATACGAATAATTAATGGTGATGTAATGAACAGATATAATGAATTAGTAGATATAGTAAATCAGGCTAATTATGATTATCATGTATTGGATAATCCTAAAATCACTGACCAAGAATACGATAACTATTTAAGAGAAATATATGATATTGAACAAAAACATCCTGAGTATGTACGTGATGATAGTCCTACCAAAAAAATTGGAGGAGTAATTCTTGATAAATTTAAAAAAATAACACATGATATTCCTATGATGAGTCTTAGTGATGTTTTTAATGAAGATGAAATACTTTTGTTTGATAGGCGTATAAAAAAAGAAGGAATTATTCCAGAATATGTTTGTGAGTTGAAAATTGATGGATTGAGTGTTTCATTAAAATATGAAAAGGGAGTTTTTGTTAGAGCAGCTACTAGAGGGGATGGAGTAGTTGGAGAAGATATTACGCATAATGTTTTAACTATAAAATCTTTACCATTGAAATTAAAAAAACCAATTGATATTGAAGTACGTGGTGAAATATTTATGAGTAAAAAAACGCTTCAATCATTAAATGAAGAGCGTGCTAAAAATAATGAACCTCTTTTGAAAAATGCTAGAAATGCTGCGGCAGGTTCTATAAGACAATTGGATAGTAGCGTTGCTGCAAAAAGAAATTTGGACATGTTTTTATATCATATACCTAATCCTCTTGATTATGGTTTAGAAACTCATAATGATGCTTTAATTTTTTTGAAGAGTTTGGGATTTAAAACTAACCCTAACAATAAGTTAGTTAATAGTGTTGAAGAAGTTATGAATTTTATTCATGACAAAGGAAAAATAAGAGAAGATTTACCTTATGATATTGATGGTGTTGTTATAAAATTAAATAATATTTATGATCAAGAAAAAATGGGATATACAGTTAGATATCCTAAATGGGCAACTGCTTATAAGTTTCCTGCACAAGAAATTTATACTTTGTTACGTGATATTGTTTTTACTGTAGGAAGAACCGGACTCATTACACCTAATGCTGTTTTAGAACCAGTTATGGTAATGGGGTCTTTAGTGAGTCGTGCTACATTGCATAATGAGGATTATTGTTTATCGAAAGATATCAGAATCGGAGATGTTGTTTCTATAATTAAAGCTGGTGACGTTATACCGAGAGTAGAATCAGTATTATTTTCACGTAGAACAAAAGAGTTAAAACCTTTTGAAATGATAACAAATTGTCCAATATGTGGGAGCAATTTGGTTAAAAGAGATGCCCAAGTTTTTTGTCCGAACATTCATTGTCCAGCAAGAAAAATTGAATCATTAGTTCATTTTGTTAGTAGAAAATGTATGAATATTGATGGTTTAGGAGAAAATATTATTGAAGATTTTTATAACATGGGAATTATAAAAAATGTTGTTGATATATATGATCTTAAGAATGAAAAGGAAAAATTAATTGAAATTGAAGGTTTTGGAAATAAGAGTGTTGAAAAACTATTGGAATCAATTGAAATTAGTAAAGAGAATTCTTTAGAAAGAGTACTTTTTAGTTTAGGAATTAAGGGTGTTGGGGAAAAAGTAGCAAAAATATTAGCTAAAAAGTATTATAATATTGACAATATTATGCAAGCAGATGTTGATGAAATGCAAAATATTAAAGATATTGGTCCAATTTTAGCTAATAGTGTTTATGAATATTTTCATGATGAGGAGAATATTCGAATTATAAATAGTTTGAAAGAAAAAGGTGTTAATTTTAAATATAAAAATGAAGATGTTTCAGAGAACAACAATTTTTATGGGAAAAAATTTGTTATTACTGGTACTTTAGAAAATTATAAAAGGGATGAACTTGCACAGATTATTGAAAATTTTGGTGGAGAATCGGTAAAAAGTGTTAGTAAAAATACTGATGTTGTAATTGTTGGAGAAAATCCTGGAACTAAATATGATAAAGCTCAAGAATTACAAATAGAAGTATGGGATGAGGAAAAACTACTTAAAATGCTTAAGTAGTTTTTATAAATTGCTAAAAAAAATATTATGTAGTATAATTATATTACTTATTGAGGTGATTATTTTGAAGGGATTTAAAGGGTTTTACAAGAATAACAGAGTGTATGTAATTTTAATGATTATATCTATAACTTGTATATTAGCAGTATTAATAGGAACAGCTGTATACTTTATTGGACAAAGTACGAGAGATCCTTACGGAACAAGGTTAGAAGGAATTGACGCTGTTAAGCTAAGTGATGATAGATTAACAGAAATGACTGCTCTTATAAAAGAAAATACTTTAGTAAATTCTGCTAACATAAATATAAAAGGAAAAATTATATATATTGTTGTTAAATTGAATGATGGCGTTCCTAATGACGCTGAGACTATTGCTGTAAAAACTTTAGAAAAGTTGAGTGATGATGAAAAGAATTTTTATGACATTCAGTATATCTTTGATTCACTAAGTACTAAAGATGATAATGTTTTTCCAATTATGGGGTATAAAAAAGCTGGAAATGCTACAATATCATGGACTAAGTATAGTTCGTAGGTGATTTAAATGAAAAAGAAACAAAAAAAATATTTAATAATTAGTTTGTTGATATTATTGTTAATTGTCGCTGCATTTTTTGTTCTATATAATATTTTTAGAGATAAAAATAGTTTAAATGTTGTTGAAAGGACTTGGATTAATAATAATAAGACTAATTTAATTAGTTTTAACGTACAAAATGATTTAAATAATTTTAGTAAAGATGGTGAAGGAGTTTTTTACGATTTTATTGATGATTTGCAAACTGAATATGATTTAGAAGTAAATTCTAATGTAGTAACTACTGATGGTAATGCTAAATTAGGTTTTAACAAAGGTTTTAATTTAACGGAAAACGATTTACTATTTTTTACAGATAATTATGTTTTAGTTAGTAAAGAAAATTATTCCATTGCTAAAGTTGAAGATATTAAAGATAAAACAATTGGTTTACTTTCTAATGATTCTGAATTGATTTCTAGTTATTCTTTTAGTAATAACACTATAACAACTTTTGATAGTAGTAATTCTTTGTTTGAAGCTTTTTATGAAGATAAAGTTAATTATATAGTAATTCCTTTGAATCAATATAAAGATATTATTTTGCAAAATAATTATAAGGTAGTTTATTTCTTTAATGATTTTGATATTTATTATTACTTTACTTTAGGTGAAGATAGTACTTTGAATTCTATAATTACAAAATTTTATAACAATTGGATAAAAAGTGATTTAGAAAAATCGTATTATAATCATAATTATGAATTATTTATTAAATCTTTAAAGATAAATGAAGCTGATGAAGCAACATTAACTAGTAAGGATTATGCGATAGGAGTTTTAGAATCTTATCCATATCAAATATTAAGAAGTAAAAATTATCATGGTATAGTAAGCGAATATGTTGAAGATTTTGCAAAGTTTTCAAATGTTGATTTTAAATATAAAAAATATAAAAGTTTAAATTCTCTTGCCAAGGGTTTAAAAAATAAAAAAGTGAATTTAGCATTTAACTCATTTATTGATCTTGATGATTTAAATAATATAAGTACTAATATGAATTTGGATTATGTAGTTGTTGAGCCTAATAGTAGTACAAATATATATGATACTATTTCTAGTGTTAAGGGAAATGTTTATGTTTTAGAAAATACTAAACTTGCAAATTATTTGAGTAATTACCCAAATATAAAGGTTAATACGTATAAAAAAGATAGCCAATTAAAAAAACTGATGAAAAAGGGTTATACAATTGTTTTAGATAAAAATACGTTTTTAAATTATGCTAAAGATTTTGGAGATAATTATTCTATTAGATTAGAAAATAAATTATCTGGTAGATCGTATTCCTTTGTTTATAGTGATAATGACACATTTAGTAAATTATTTTCTAATTATGTAATGACTTTAAATGATTCAGTTTATAAGTTGTCTGGATTAGTAGATTTTGAAAAAGCCTATTTAAGTGGAAGTAAAGTAGCAAAATTGGCACGATATGTATTATTGTTATTAGTTATTCTTATACTTTCTATAATTCATTTTGTTAGAAAATCGAAGAAAATTGTTTTAAATACAAAAATTAAAAAAGATGATAAGCTAAAATTTATTGATATGCTTACAAGTTTAAAAAATAGAAATTATTTAAATGAGAAAATGGAAATTTGGAATCAAAATACTATTTATCCTCAGGGTATAATTGTAATCGATTTAAATAATATTAAATATTTGAATGATACTTTTGGGCATGAGGAAGGTGACAAACAAATACAAGGTGCAGCAAATTCATTGATTAAAACACAATTAGATAATACAGAAATAATGAGAACTGATGGAAATGAATTTATGGTATATCTTGTTGGCTATTCTGAAAAACAAGTAGTGAGTTATATTAAAAAATTGTTGAAAGAATTTAAGAAACTTCCATATGATTATAGTGCAGCTGTAGGATTTAGTATGATTAATGATGACTTAAAATTAATAGAAGATGCTATAAATGAAGCTAGTGAAATGATGAGAGAAAATAAAGCTATTATTGGTGAAGATAGTGAAAAAGATTAAGTTATTTGCTATAAAACAGTTAAAAAGATTTAAAAGTTTTATGTTGAATGTTTTTGAAATTATAAATCGACCAGAAATGGCAATTTTGCCTGGACAATTAGCTTTTTTTTCTTTTTTGTCATTTGTGCCTATTATTACTTTTGTTAGTGCTGTTGCTAATATTTTGGGCCTATCTATGGATAGTTTAGCTACTATTGTTCAAAAAGTTTTTCCAAGTATGGAATTTAATATAACTACAGCTAGTTTGGATCCAAATAGTATGTCAATTAGTTTGGTAATAATTTTTATCATTATGTTTTATATTGCTAGTAATGGTGCTAATTCTATTATATTGACTAGTAATGAAATATATGGTATTAAACAATCTAATTTTTTTAAAAGACGTTTTAAAGCTATTTTGATGACTCTTTTATTTGTAATACTTTATATGTTTATTTTATTGGTTCCTTTACTTGGAACTAAAATATTGAATGCTGTAGATTACTTTGAACTTGAACAGTATATTATGCCTTTGTTGCCTTTTGTAAAGGGACCATTAACTTGGGTCATAATATTTATATTTATAAAAGTGATTTATGGAATTGCGCCAGATAGATTAATGCCTAATGCTAAAGTGTATACAGGAGCGATATTTACGACAATTGGATGGATCATATTTACGAACATATATAGTGTTTATATAAATTATAATAAAAACTACAGTATTTATTATGGAGGTTTGAGTAGTATTGCTATTTTAATGTTATGGGTTTATATGCTATCATTTATATTTGTTATTGGAATGAGTTTGAATTATCGTGCTGAAAAAGAAAAATTGGAAAAAACTGGAACTATAAATATTGATAATTAGCTAATAATAATAGTGTACACACGAGTATTATTTGTGTACTTAAAATCATGATATCAATCTAATTTTTGTAAATTAACGATATTATGAAATAATACTTGAGAAGCAGAAATGCTTCTTTTATTATTGTTTAATTAATGTTATAATCTTTTTAGAAAAGTGGTGGGAATTTGGAAACTTTAATTTTTAAAAAATATAACATGAAAATAAATTTGAATAAAATAACAGCTGTTATAGGACCTGAATCTAGTGGGAAAACAACTATTTTTAAACTTCTTGCAAACAAAATTAATAATGAATCTGTTTATCTAGATAAAAAGCGATTAAATGACTATGAATTTGATTTTTTGAAAAAAAATGTTATGACTATATTTGATTTTGAAAGTTTTCTAACTGATTATGTAAAAGATGAGTTAAGTTTTTATTTAAAGAAATTTAATTATAATGAAAAAGAAATAAGTTCTAGAGTATCTTTGGTAACTCATTACTTTCATATTGAAGATTTAATTGATTATAAAATAGCATTTTTAAATACCCAAGAAAAGTGTTTTATAAAAATCCTTTCATTTTTGATAGTTAATCCTGATATTTTAGGAATTGATAATTTATTTTCTTATTTAAATAATGATCAAGTTAAATTAATAATAGATTATGTTAAAGATTATAATATTTCATTAATTTATACTTCAACTAATCCTGAATATCTTCTGTATTCTGATGAGGTTGTTGTTATAAATAATTTTAAATTGGTAAAAAGTGGAGAAACTAAAAAGGTTTTAAAAGATAAGATATTGAAAGACTTAAAATTACCTATGCCTTTTATAATTGAAATAAATGAGTATTTAAAATATTATGAGTTAGTTGATAAAGATTTTGAAACTATTAATGAATGTGTGGGAGCTTTATGGAAATAATGTATGCTAATGATATAAATAAAAATTTCAAAAAAAATTCTATTACTGGTTTTTATAAAGATAAAGATGATTTAGTTGATTATTTAAAAGATTTTTATGGAATCAGCTATGATGATGAATGGACTGTAAAAAGATTTTTAAACGGATTAAAATTTAAAGTAGATGAAAAAATATTAGAATATTTAAAGGAATTTCATTTAAATGAAAAGATATTAGATAAGAAAATTAAGATATTAAGTACTAATGAATTTAAATTTATTCTGTTAATTTATTTATTAAAACATGATCCCAGTGTTTATATATTTGATTATTTTGATATTGGTTTGTCTTTTAAAAATAAAAAAATGTTTATTAATTTACTTAGAAAATTGAAAATGGAAGATCATACTATTATTGTTATTAGTAGTGATATTGGTTTTCTATATGAAGTTTCTGATACTGTTATGATTGTTGAGAACAAAAAGTTAATTTTTAATGGGCCAAAAAAAGAATTATTTGCTGCTAGAAGAATAAAGGATTATCCTCCTATAATAGATTTTATACGTAAAGCAAATAAAAAAACTGCTGATTTAAGTTTTACTATGGATCCTAAGGAATTGCTAAAAGACATTTATAGGAGTTTAAATTGAGATATCTTGCTAGTGTTAGTTATGATGGAAGTTCGTTTTATGGTTTTCAAAGGTTAAAAGATCATAGAAGTGTTCAGGAAGAAATAGAAAAAGTTTTAGCAAAGATTGATAAGCGATCAGTTACTGTAAAAGGAGCTGGTAGAACTGATAGAGGCGTACATGCTAAGGATCAAAAATGTCATTTTGATATGAAATTAGAACTTGATCCAAATTCTTTAAAAAAAGCAATGAATTCTTTATTACCTGATGATATTTATATAAATAATTGTTTGGTTGTTGACGATTATTTTCATGCCAGATTTAATGTAAGGAAAAAGATATATACTTATGTTATAAATATGGGTGAAAGAAATGTTATTTATGATAAATATTTGTATAATTATTGCAAAAAATTAGATGTTAAAATGATGAAAATTGCTGCAAAGAAGTTAGTCGGAGCGCATTCATATAAAGCATTTGTGGCTGGAGATAGAGAAAATTATAATAGTTTAATATATAATATTGAATTAAAAAAACGTAAAGATGTTCTAATTGTTAGATTTACAGGTACAAGTTTTTATAGATATATGGTAAGAAATTTAGTTGGTGCATTAATTTTAGTAGGAAGTAATAAATGTGGTGTTAGACAAATTACAGAAATGTTGGATTCAGGTGAAAACATTTATCATTACACTACTGTTCCATCAAATGGGTTATATTTAGAAAAGATTTATTATTAGGAGTTAAAATGAAAAAGGGATTTACTTTAGTTGAATTAATTATTTCTATTTCTTTGATTACTATAATTTCTTTATCTAGTATAATGATATTTAGAAATGTTAAAACGAGTTATGCTGATCCATATGAAAGTTTAAGAAAAACGATTGCAGATGCTACTTTAATTTATCTGAATACTGTAGATACTGAGTTAAAAGAAGAATTGGATTTGAATAACGAAGTATTTTTAAATACTAATCTTTTGATAAACGAAGGTTTGTTGCAAGATAAATATTATGTGGAAAACATTAATAAAAATGTTTTAATTACTGACATTGAGGTTCGAGTTTTTAAAGATGAAGAGGGTTTTGTAAACTATAATATCGATATCTAATAAATGATATTTTCTCACAATAAGTTGCTAAACTTCCAATAGACGACATATTTTTTACTGGTTTTGTGAAATAATTTCTTTGGGAGGCATGTTTATGAGCCAGTATAGTAAAGAAGAATTATCACAAACAGTTAGAAGAAATATAAAAAAATATCGTAAAATGCGTAATTACACTTTGCAAGAACTGGCAGACTTGACAGGTTTATCGCACGGATATATCAGAGATTTAGAATCTTTTGGAATAGAAAAAACTCCTTTATTGGAAACTATGGGTAAAATTGCTAACGCATTAGATATTGATATAAGACAATTATTTGATCCAATTGAAGAAGATTAATAGTTGAAAAAATATTTGTATTGTGTAATAATAACCTTCGAATGAAGGTTATTTTATGTGGAATATTGGGAATGTCTTAATTAAAAACAGAGTTGTGTTAGCTCCTATGGCGGGTATTAGTAATACGAGTTTTAGAAAAATAATAAAATCTATGGGAGCAGGGTTAATTTATGCAGAAATGGTTAGCGATAAAGCTATTGTTTATGGAGATAAAAAAATTTTTTCATTATTAAAAATGGATGATTATGAACGACCAATAGCTCAACAAATTTTTGGAAGTGATATTCAATCATTTGTTGATGCTGCTAAAATGATTGAATCTACTATGCATCCTGATATTATTGATATTAATATGGGATGCCCTGTTCCTAAGGTAGCGTTAAAAAATCAAGCTGGTAGTGCACTTTTAAAAAATCCAGATAAGATTAAAGAAATAGTTGAGGCTGTTAAGAATGCCGTAAGTGTCCCTGTTACTGTAAAAATAAGAACAGGGTGGGATTTAAATTCAATAAATGCCATAGAAGTTGCCAAAAAGATAGAAGAGGCAGGTGCATCAGCAATTACGGTTCATGGGCGAACAAGGTCGCAAGGATATTCTGGTCATGCTGATTGGAATGTAATTAAACAAGTAAAAGAAAGTGTTAGCATTCCGGTTATAGGGAATGGAGATATTAATAGTTGTTTTGATGCTAAAAAAATGTTAGATGAAACTGGTGTTGATGCTGTTATGATTGGTAGAGGAGTCCTTGGAAATCCATGGCTTATAAAGGAATGTGTAACGTATTTAGAAACGGGAGAAATTTTGCCAAAACCAACAAATGTAGAAAAATTTCAGATGTTAAAAAAACATTATGAGATGTTAATAAAGGATAAGGGTGAAAAATTAGCATCTTTAGAGATTAGAAATCATGCAATTTGGTATTTAAAAGGGATGCCTAATAGTGCTAAAATAAAAAATCAAATTTGTATGGCAAAAAGTAGTGAAGAAGTTTTTAATATATTAGAGGGGTATATAAATGGATGTTGTTAATGAAAGTGAATTAAAAACCAAAAAATTTATTGCCAGAGGAAATTTTGCAACAGTTTATAAAGTGGAATTAGATGGCAAAGATTATGCTTACAAAGTATATAATGATATTTATCCTTTTATTCAAGAATATGCTGATTATTTTTATAAATATTTAAATGTAAAGTATCCAAAAGAATTTTTAATAAATAAATTTTTTGTATCTTCTTCTAAAGGAAATTATTTAAATGGTTATTTATCTTGTTTTAAGGATGATTTAAAAGAGTTGGATTTTATTTATGTTTCATTAGAAGAAAAGATTAAAGCATTAAAAAAAGCAAAGAAATTATTAGAATTTTTACACAAAAATTATGGGTTTGTTCATGGTGACATTCATGGAGCTAATCTTTTATTTGATAAAAATAATAATCCTTATTATTTAGATTTTGATACGATGTTTAAAAGTACTGTTGGACCTATATATTTTTCTGCTTTTTCGACATTAGCTGAATATTATATTTATTATTATGGTGCGGATTGTAATTTGGATAAATATTTATTTAATATAACTACAGTTGCTTTGTTAGAAAATATAAGTGAAAATGATGTTTTTGAATATTTAAAAAATACTGATGATATTAGATGGTTAAGTAACAAAGATGTAAAAAAATTAAGTAAAGAGCTTTTGTTAACAGATGTTAGACATAATTATAGCGGAGAATATATTGTGGATCATTTATAAGATTAAATTGTGATATACTATATTTAGAGGTAATTATATGAATAGTTTTTTAGATAATATTAAAACTGCTTTAATTGTTGGAGAAAAAGGCTCTGGAAAAACAACTGGTTTTTTATTTAATGAGTTTGAGAATTTTATTATTAAAAATGAAAGTTTTTTAGTTATTGATAATAAATTGGAATATTATAATAATTATTTAAAAATGTTAAAAATTAAGGGATATGAAGTACTTGTAATTAATTTTGATGATCCTAGTCATTCTGATAATTATAATCCTTTAATAAAACCTTATAAACTTTATAATTCTGGTTTGGTTGATGCTTCTTTAGAAAAACTTAGAACCTTAGCAAATTATATTATAGGAGATGTGGGAGATGCTCAAAATTTATTTTTAGCTTCTGCCTTACTGTTGTTTACAAAATTTTCTATTCAAGATATAAATATGGGTAATTTATGTAATTTAATTAATGCTGTTTATACTCAAAAGTTTGATCATTATTTTTTTCAATTAAATGATTCAAATCCTATAAAAATACTAATTAATTCTTGTATTCATATGGATTATGCATATCAAATTATTAAAGATCAATTAGTTAACTATTATTTGCTGAGACCAAATTTATTGAATTTACTTGCAAATGACAAAGATATTTTTGCTTTTGAAAAAAAGGCGATATTTATAAAATGTTCAAAACTTGAAGAAAGTTCTAGATTAATTCCATATATAGTTGAGGAATATGCTTTATCTGATAATATTTCTTTTGGAAAAAATAATTTAATATTAGAATATATTGATGAAATAAAGAAAATTAATAATTTAGAGTATATAGTTAACTATGTAAATAATTTAAGAATTATTATGGTAACTAAAAACTTAGATTATTTTAAATCTAAATATGGTTTAAAAGTAGTAGACTTGGCTGATTATATTTTTGTAATACATAATGGTAATTTTAGATTTAATAATGTTACTTATGATTTGAATTATATTTATGATAAAAAATTTAAAGAAGATTTACCAACGACTTCATTGCTCTATAAAGCGATTGATTTTGACTCAATATTATTTAAGTAAACTTAGGTTTGCTTTTTTATTTTAAAATTCAAATTTTGTGGTAAAATAATACCGAAATGAGTGAGAATAATGGATAAAATTATTATAAAAGGTGCTAGAGAAAATAATTTAAAGAATGTAAATTTGGAAATTCCTAAGAATAAATTAGTAGTTATTACTGGAGTAAGTGGAAGTGGAAAAAGTAGTTTAGCTTTTGATACCATTTATGCTGAAGGTCAGAGACGATATGTGGAAAGTTTAAGTGCTTATGCAAGACAATTTTTGGGTGGCAGTGAAAAACCTGATGTAGATAGTATTGAAGGTTTGAGTCCTAGTATTTCTATAGATCAAAAGACTACTAATAATAATCCAAGAAGTACTGTTGCAACTGTAACAGAAATATATGATTATTTAAGACTTTTATATGCTAGAATAGGTATTCCTTATTGTCCAAAACATAAAAAACCTATAAAAAGTCAAAGTATAGAAGAAATGACTAATAAAGTAATGGCTTTAGATGAAGGAGCAAAAGTTGAAATATTATCTCCTGTTGTTCATGGTGAAAAGGGGACTCAAATTAAATTATTAGAAAAATTAAAAAAAGATGGTTTTTCGAAAGTAAGAATTGATTTAGAAAAATATGATTTAAGTGATGATATAGTTTTAGAAAAGAATAAAAAACATAATATTGATGTTGTAGTTGATAGAGTTATTATTAATAGTAGCGAGAGAGGAAGAATCTTTGATTCAATAGAAAGATCTTCTGAATTGTCACATGGAAAAGTTGTAATAAATATAATAGGTGATAAAGAGATTGTGATGAGCGAAAATTATGCTTGTCCTGATTGTGACTTTTCTTTGCCTGAGTTAGAACCAAGATTATTTTCTTTTAATGCTCCATATGGAGCTTGTCCAATGTGTAAAGGACTAGGAGTTACTCAACATATAAGTTTAGATTTATTAATTCCTGATAAAAATCTTTCAATAATTGATGGAGGTATTAAGACTTTAAATTTAGATAATAATACTTATATGACAAATGTTGTAACGGTTGCTAAGTATTATAATATAGATTTACAAAAACCAATCAAAGATTTAAAAAAAGAAGAATTAGATATAATTTTATTTGGCAGTAAAGAGGAGATAAGTTTTAATTATATAAGTAAAAATGGAAATACTAGAACAACTAATTCTTATTATGAAGGTGTGGTAAATAATTTAGAAAGAAGATATATTGAAACAAATAGTAACTGGATTCGTGAGTGGATAGAAGGATATATGGTTGAAAATACTTGTCCATTATGTAAAGGTGCACGTCTAAATAGCGATGTATTAAATGTTTTTATAAATAAAAAAAATATTTTTGACGTAACTAATATGAGTATAAAGGAATTAATTCCATTTTTTAACAATTTAAAATTGAGTGATAGTGAAAAAAAGATTAGTAATTTAATTTTAAAAGAAATTGAGAGTAGATTGAATTTTTTGAATAATGTAGGATTATCATATTTAACTTTATCGCGTTCTGCCGGTACTTTAAGTGGCGGAGAGAGTCAAAGAATTAGACTTGCTACTCAAATAGGAAGCCGTTTAAGTGGGGTTTTATATGTGTTGGATGAACCTAGTATAGGATTACATCAAAGGGACAATGAGAAACTTATTAATTCTTTAAAAGAAATGAGAGATTTAGGGAATAGTTTAATAGTTGTGGAACATGATGAAGATACTATGAGAGCAGCTGATTATTTAATTGATGTTGGACCTGTTGCTGGGGAAAATGGTGGTTATATAATGGCTACTGGAAGTCCTTATGAAGTTAGCCAAAATGAAAATAGTATTACTGGTAGATATTTAAGTGGAAAAGAAAAAATAGCAATTCCAACTACAAGAAGAAAAGGTAATGGAAAATTCATTAAAATTAGGGGTGCAAAAGAACATAATTTAAAAAATATTAATGTTGATTTTCCGCTTGGTACTTTTATATGTGTTACTGGAGTAAGTGGAAGTGGAAAAAGTAGTTTAGTTGATGAAATACTTTATAAAGCTTTAAAAAAAGAGGTATATGGCAGTAAGGAAGAAGCTGGTAAGTATAACAAAATAACTGGTTTAGAAAATATAGATAAAGTAATTCAAATTACACAGGATCCAATTGGAAGAACACCAAGAAGTAATCCAGCCACATATGTAGGTGTTTTTGATGATATAAGAGATGTGTTTGCAGAAATGAAGGAATCAAAAATTCGTGGTTACAATAAAAGTAGATTTTCTTTCAATGTTAGAGGTGGTAGATGCGAGGCATGTAACGGTGATGGTGTTAAAAAGATTGAAATGCATTTTTTGCCTGATGTTTATGTTCCTTGTGATGTATGCCATGGTACTAGATATAATAGTGAGACTTTAGAGGTTAAATTTAAAGGTAAAAATATTAGTCAAGTATTAGATATGCGAGTTAGTGAGGCTTTGGAATTCTTTGATGCAGTTCCTAAAGTGAAGAAATCTTTAGAAATGTTACGAGATGTTGGACTATCATATATTAAACTTGGTCAAAGTGCTCCAACTTTATCTGGAGGAGAAGCAGGAAGGGTAAAATTAGCGAAAGAACTTCAAAAAAAACCTACTGGTAAAAGTATATTTATTTTAGATGAACCAACGACTGGTTTACATACTCATGATATAAAAAAATTGTTAGAAATATTAAATAGAATTGTTGAAAATGGAGATACTGTCGTAGTTATAGAACATAATCTTGATGTTATAAAAGTGGCGGATTATTTAATTGATTTAGGACCAGAAGGTGGAGATTTAGGAGGAGAAGTAGTTGCTACAGGTACTCCAGAAGAAGTGATTTTAGTTGAAAAATCTTATACAGGACAATTTTTGAAAAAAATAATGTAGTTGAGTTTTATTTTTAGAAATATTATAATTATAATAGGTGAGAGATAATTTATGGATAGTAAAGAAAAAATATTTAGACAGATTGGTGTAATAATTTTAGAAATATTAATTACTGGTTTAATTTTAATGATTGCTAGTAAAATATTTAGAGGATTATATATAAGAAATTTTGGGTTTGCAATTTTAGCGAGTGTATTATTGATTTTATTAAATAATACTATTAGACCTTTTTTAAATTATGTTATGCTTCCTTTAAATGTTTTTACATTAGGCTTTTTTACTCCACTTATTGATGTAATAATTTTAAAAATTATTGGTTTTATTATGAAATATAATTTTGTAGTAAATGGTTGGTTTAGTCCATTTTTTGTTGCAATATTTATAACTATAATGACATCAATTTTTGATGCTATTACTGGGAAGAGGTGGATTTGATGGATCCTGTAATTTTTAGTATTGGAAATATAGAAATTCGATGGTATTCAGTCTTAATTTTATTAGCATTTTTTTTAGCTTTCTTTATAATAAATAAAGAAGCAAAAAGATTTTCTATAAAAACTGATTTTATTTTTAATATGTTATTTTGGGTATTAGTGATGGGAGTAATTGGAGCTCGTTTGTATTATGTCATATTTGACTGGGCTTCTTTTAAAGATGATGTTTGGGAAATTTTTAGAGTTTGGAATGGTGGTTTAGCGATTCATGGAGGTATAATTGCTGGACTACTAACTTTAATAATTTATACTAAAAAATACAATGTTAGAACTATTAGATATGTAGATTTTTGCGTTGTTGGCTTAATTATTGCTCAAGCGATTGGCAGATGGGGTAATTTTTTTAATAGTGAAGCTCATGGTGTTGCAACAACTTTAGAACATTTGCAAGAATTACATATTCCTGATTTTATTATTAAAGGAATGAATATTGATGGAATTAATTATTATACTCCAACATTTTTATACGAATCTATTTTATGTTTAATTGGATTTATTGTGATGCTTATTATTAGAAGAAATAAGTATCTTCATGTTGGAGATTTGACGGGATTTTATCTGATATACTATGGAGCAATACGTATTTTTATTGAATCAAGTAGAACAGATTCTTTAATGTTTTTAGGATTTAAAGTAGCTCAATTAGTATCTATAGTAATGATTGTTTTAGGTTTAGTAATGATCATTATTAATAGAAAAAAAGGAAAATTTGAGGATTTGTATAATGATAAATCCAATATTGAAGTTGTTAGATTTTAGGTGATACAATGATTTATGATATTATAATTGTCGGTTTAGGAATAGCAGGAATTAATGCATCTATATATGCCAAAAGAAGTGGACTTAATGTTTTGGTATTTGAACAAGAAACTCCTGGAGGATTATTAAATAAAATTGATTTGATAGAAAATTTTCCAGGATATATAAATATTAGTGGTCCTGATCTTGCAACAAAATTATATGAACAATTTAGTCATTTAAATATTCCTTTAAAAATTGAGAATGTCCTTAAAATTGAAAATGACAAAAATTATAAAAGTGTAATTACGAAAAATAATATATATAAATCAAAAACAGTAATTATTGCGACAGGTCGGAGACCTAAGAAACTAAATATTGTAAACGAAGAAAAATTATTGGGAAAAGGTATAAGCTATTGCCATTTATGTGATGGCAATCTGTATAAAAACAAACCAGTTGCAGTTGTAGGTGGAGGCAACAGTGCTGTTTCTGGGGCAATATATTTAAGTAATATATGTTCTAAAGTCTATTTAATAGTTAGAAAGCCTTATTTGATTGCTGATAAAATTTATCAACAAAAATTAGTTAGTTTAGAAAATGTTGAAATACTCTATGAAAATAATATTAAATCTTTTGTGGAAAAAGATGGGGTTTTAAACAAAGTTATTTTAAGTGATAGAGAATTAAGTATTAATTGTGTTTTTATTGACATTGGCTATGAGCCTAATAACATTTTGTGTAAAGATTTAAATATATTGAATGATAATGGTCATATTGATGTCGATTGTCATATGCAAACTAGGATACCAGGAATATTTGCTTGTGGTGATATAGTTAATAAATCTGTGTATCAGTTAATTACAGCATCTAGTGATGGAGCAATGGCAGCAGTTAGTGCAAGCAAATATATTAATTTGAAAAAATTATAGTTTTTATTGATATTTTTTTTATTTGATTATAGAATATATATTATCAGGAGGTAAAATATGGAAGTTAATGTAAGATATCAAAATAAATCTGAATTGCAAGAAGTAGAAACAGAAAAATTATCTAAATTAAATAAGTATTTAGATGATAATTCTATTGTAGATATTTTTGTAAATACAGATAAGTTAGATAACTATTATGTTTCAATGGGCGTTAAAAATTCTAATAATAGTTTTTATACTCATTCAAATGATATTGATTTAGAAACAGCTTTTAATGATGCTTTGAGAAAAATGGTTAGTAAATTATACAGAAGCAAAGATAAAAAATGTTCTATTGATAATACTAATATGAATGATTATCTTTATGAAGATAATTCAAATGTAGCAAATGAATTAGATTTATTAAGTGCTACAAGAAAATTAAATGATAAGAAATCAACTGCACGTTATAATAGAACAGTTCAAAGATTTGTTGATTATTTGTATCTTGATCAAGCAATTGAAAGAATTGAAAATCAACTTCAAGCTTTATATGCAACTTATGATTATGGTCAATATGCAGTAGATGAAAAAGATTTATTACTTCAAAGTATAGAACAGTTAAAGTCTGAAATTGAATATTTATATTTTGAAAAATATATATTCCAAGAAGATAAGAGATCTAATGATTATATTGATGAAACAATAAATGAAGAATTAAATATTTTGGCTTTAAAAAGAAAATAATTTTTATCATAAAAATCATATTTAAATAAATTATAAATATTGAATATTGATTTAGTTAAAAGATTCTGTGGTGAGAATCTTTTTTTAAGTTTTTCTTTTGGTTGTGAAATTATATTAACTGTGATATTATTTAACCGGTGAATGAATTTTGATTAATTTAGTTTATGCTTATTTGGGTGACGCCATTTATGAAGAATTTATAAGAAGATATTTAATAAATAAAGGAATTTCTAAAGTAAATGATTTACAAAAAGAAAGTCTTAAATATGTAACTGCACAAAGTCAGGCTAGTTTTTTAGAAAAAATGCTATCAGATAATTTTTTGACAGAAGATGAGATAGATATTTTTAAAAGAGGAAGAAATGCTAGTAGTCATTCTAGTAAAAGTACTGATATTATTACATATAAAAAATCTACTGGTCTTGAGTGTTTAATAGGCTATTTATCTTTAAATAATAATGAAAAAAGAATAGAAGAAATTATGAATTATATAGTAGGTGAAAAATGAAAGTATGTGGAAAAAACGTTTTTAATGAGTTAGATTTATCAAAAGTCAGAAAAATATATTTAAGTAAAAATTTTAATGATAAAAATATTTTAAAAATAATTAGAGATAAAAAAATAAAATATGTTTTAACTGAACAAAGGATTTTAGACGGTATGTTTAGTCATAATCAAGGAATAGTAATAGAAGTAAATGACTATGATTATAAATCTTTGAATGATGTTGATTTTAAAGATAATATGGTATTAATTTTGGATCATTTAGAAGATCCTCATAATTTTGGAGCAATAATAAGAACTTGTGAAGCAAGAGGTATAAAAACAATTATTATTCCTAAAGATAGAAGTGTAGTTGTAACGGATACTGTAGTTAAAACAAGTAGTGGAGCTATAAATAATGTAAATATTGTGATGGTTAGTAATTTAAATAATGCTATAAATAAATTGAAAGATAACGGCTATTTTGTTTATGGAGCTGAAGCAGATGGAAAACTTTATAATACTTTAACTTATCCTTCAAAAGTTGCTTTAGTAATAGGTAGTGAAGGCAATGGACTAAGTAGATTGGTTAGAGAAAATTGTGATGAAATTATCAGTATTCCTATGAAAGGAAAAATAAATAGTTTGAATGCTTCAGTTGCTGCTGCTATTTTGATATATGGAATTGGAGATTAAAATGAAAGATTATCCTGATAATTTTTTATTATACAATTTAAATGACTCTGAAGAGGCAACAGATATTTTATATGAAAAATATAAATATATTATTGATATTGTTTTAAAAAAATATAATAAAGCGGCATATTTATATAATGTGGATATTTTGGAATTAAGGCAAGAGGCTTTGTTTGCATTTTCAGAAGCTTTGGTTAAGTATCGTGATAATAAAGATGCTTCTCTACCAACTTTTATAACTTTAGTTGTTGAAAGAAGAGTTAGAAGAGTTATTGATAGTGCTGGTACTTTGAAAAATAAGATAAATGTTGAAGCCTTAAGCTTAGAGTATAATTATAATGATTATGGAAATCCTTTAATGTATATATTAGGTGATGATACAAATGAGCCTTTGAAAAATATTGAGGATAAAGAAAGTGTAGAAGAACTTATTAATAAACTTAAAGATATTTTAAGTGATTCAGAGTTGGAAGTTTGTGATTTGATGTTGAAACAATATGATTATAAAACTATAGCGGAAATTTTGAATAAGAATCCTAAACAAATAGATAACGCTATTCAACGTATAAGAAATAAATTGAAAAAAATATTATAATTATCTTGTAAAAACAGGTCAATTGTGTTATATTTTAGTTACACGAGGACGTGTTTTTATTTTACAAAAAATTTGAGGGTGAGATTATGGTTAAAAATCAGAAAAAAACTGAAAAGAAAAAAAGTGATGGTTTTTTTAAACAAGTGAAAGCAGAAATGAAGAAAGTTAAATGGCCATCAAAAAAAGATATGCTCAAATATTCAATAACAACATTATTATTTATTGTAATATTTGCTGGCTTCTTTTATTTGATAACTGTGTTATTTGCATTATTGAAAGGGTGGATTGGCTAATGGAAAAATTATGGTATGTAGTAAATACATATAGTGGTCATGAGAGTAAAGTAAAAGAAAAACTTGAAATGCGTGCAGAATCGATGGGATTTCAAGATTATATTTTTAGAGTAATTGTTCCAGAAGAAACTGTGTACGAAACTTTAAAAGATGGAAGCAAAAAAGAGAAAAAGAAAAAAATGTTTCCTGGGTATATTTTAGTAGAAATGATAATGACTGATGAAGCTTGGTATATTGTTAGAAATACTCCTGGAGTTACTGGATTTATTGGATCAAGTGGTAAAGGAGCAAAACCAACTCCATTATTACCACAAGAAATTGATAAGATACTAGCAAATATGGGTATGACTAGAATGGATGTTAATGAAGAATTAACAGTAGGAACTAAAGTTACTATAGTAGATGGACCATTTAATGGAATGAGTGGTACTATTGATAGTGTTGATGCAGAAAATAATAGATTAAATGTTTTAATTGACTTGTTTGGACAAGAAACTCCAGTTGAAGTAGAAATGTTCCAAGTTAGTTTAGATTAAAGACATTTAGTCTTTTTTATTAAAAAAATGTTGTATTATTTATTTTTTTGTGATATTATCTGATACGTAATTATATATTTTTATGTAGTTATGAATGTGGGAGGGAAATGCGGATTGCCCTAAACCACTAGCGAAAATATGAAAGGATGTGTTTTTCGTGGCAAAAGAAGTCGTAAAGAAAATTAAATTACAAATTCCTGCTGGAAAAGCTACACCAGCACCACCTGTTGGTACTGTTTTAGGACCTGCTGGAATTAATTTACAAGAATTCTGTACAAGATTCAACGATGCAACTAGAGATAAAATGGGTGATGTTGTTCCTGTAGAAATTTCTTTGTATGATGATAGAAGTTTTGATTTTGTATTAAAGACTCCACCAGCTGGATTCTTAATCAAGAAAGTTGCTAAAATCGATAAAGGAAGTAAAAAAGGAGCAAATGAAGTTGTTGCAACTATTACTCAAGATGAACTTAGACAAATTGCTGAAACTAAGTTACCTGATTTAAATGCATATGATGTTGAAGGAGCTATGAAGATTGTTGAAGGAACTGCTAGAAATATGGGAGTTGCTGTTAAGGGATTGAATGATCAAGAACTTATGGAACAAGAAAAAGAAGCTCATGTTGCAGAAATTGAAGCTCAAAAAGCTGAAGCTAAATTAGAAGCTTTAGAACATGAACAAAATGAAACTACTGAAGTAGAAGTAATTAACGAGAAAAAATCAGAAGAAGAATAATATAAATATCCGCTTATAAACCACGATAAGGAGGTAAAAAATGAAAAAATTAGGAAAAAAATATGTGGAAGCTTCTAATAAAGTTGAAAAGAATAAAGCTTATACTTTAGATGAAGCAGTTAAGTTAGTTAAAACAACTTCATATACTAAATTTGATAGTAGTGTTGAAGTTGCTGTAAAACTTAATATTGATACTAAAAAAGCTGATCAACAATTAAGAGGATCTTTAGTATTACCAAATGGAACTGGAAAAACTAAAAGAACTTTGGTTTTAGCAAAAGGACCTCAAGCTGAAGAAGCTAGACAAGCTGGTGCAGATTTTGTTGGAGATACAGATTTAATTGAAAAAATTAGCAAAGAAAATTGGTTTGATTTTGATATTATTATTGCAACTCCTGAAATGATGCCTCAACTTGGTAAAATTGGTAAAATTTTAGGACCAAAAGGTTTAATGCCAAATCCTAAAACTGGTACTGTTACTATGACACCTGGTAAAGTTGTTGAAGATGTTAAGAAAGGTATGATTGAATATCGTGCTGATTCTTATGGTAATGTACACGCAGTAATTGGTAAAGTATCATTTGATGATAATGCATTAATAGAAAACTTTAATTATTTAATTAATGCTATCATTAAAGCAAAGCCAACTGCTGTTAAAGGTAAGTATGTTACTAACATAACAGTAAGTAGTACAATGGGTCCTGGTATAAAAGTTGACCTAAATAGTTTTGACAAATAATTTTGTTTGTTGTATAATAATTTGATGTAAAAAGCGAGTACCATAGACAGTAGGGGATTTTATCTTAATAATCCTACCGAGGGAAGGCAGAATTCTTTTATGCTTTCCTTTAATGGAAAGCTTTTTATAAATATAAAAGGAGGACATATATGGCAAGTGCAAAAATTCTTGAACAAAAACAAGATATTGTATCTGAAATTGATAGCAAATTAAAAAATAGCAAAAGTGTTGTTTTATTTAGTTATCAAGGTTTAAGTGTTGCTGATATAGCAGAATTAAGAAGAGAACTTAGAAAAGTTGATAGTGAAGTTAAGATCTATAAAAATACTTTAGTTAAAAGAGCTATGGATGACAATAATTATGATGTAGATGCTTTTTTGGAAGGTCCAAATGCAATTGTTTTTGGTAAAGAAATTCTTGAACCTATTAAAGTATTAAGTGAGTTTAACAAAAATCATAATCAAGTTGAAGTTAGAACTGGTATTGTTGATGGTGAAGTTGTTTCATTAGATACAATTAAAGAGTATGCCTCAATTCCATCTATGGAAGGTTTACTTACTATGCTTGCAGGTGGTATGATAGAACACTTAAAAAATCTATCAATTGGGCTTAATTTATATGCCAACAAATTAAGTGAGGATAATAATTAAGAAAGGATTGATTAAAGATGGCAAAATTTACAAAAGAAGAATTTATTAATGGATTAAAAGAAATGACTATTCTTGAAGTTAAAGAATTAGTTGACGCTATGAAAGAAGAATTTGGAGTAGATCCAAGTGCTGTAGCTGTAGCTGCTCCAGTTGCTGGTGCAGAAGAAGCTGAAAGCTCTACTAAAACTGTTGTTTTAAAAGATGCTGGTGCTGCTAAGATTGCTGTTATCAAAGTTATTAGAGAAATTACTGGTTTAGGTTTAGTTGAAGCTAAAGGTATTGCTGATAACGGTGGTAATATTAAAGAGAATGTTTCTTCAGATGAGGCTAATGAAATTAAAGCTAAATTAGAAGAAGCTGGCGCTACTGTAGAATTAGCTTAATTATGTAAAGAAACTTTAATTAGTTTCTTTTTTTTGTTTAAAAATTGATTTTTATTAGAAAAGTAATATAATATTTATAGGTGGTAGTATGAAACTTAACAGAAATGGTTTTGGATTAAAAGAAGAAATTATATACATTGTCTTTATATTTTCTTTTGCTTTAGTAGCAGGATATTATTTAAAAGATTTAGTTAGGATGATTTTCTAATGAAAAAAATATATTTTATATGGTCTTTTATAATATTAGTTCTTTTATTTTTTATTACTTTTTTGGGTATAAATATTTCTAAAAAGAATAGTGATTATAAGAATTTAGAAAATGACATAAAAATTAAGGTGGAAAAGTATTTGGGAGCAAATTTAAATGAATATCCTGAGAGAGGTTCTAATAGAATATTATTAAGTAAAATAATAGATTCAGGAATTGATATTAATTTGTATGCTAATGAAAATGATTTGTGTAATGGTTATGTCTTAGTAAGTAAACAGGTAGTTGGGTATGAAACTAGTATTTATATTAAATGTAAAAACTATACCACTAAAGGTTATCAAGAAATTGAGTAAATTTATTGTTTAAAACTAATTAGTATTGACACATTTTGCATTTTTTGTTATATTATAGTGGCGTTTGAAAGAGAGTTCTAAGTGATTAGAACTTAATTTTAAAGAGAAAATGATACACCGGGATGTGTGTACATAGAAAGGAAGATATTATGCCTACAATTAACCAATTAGTTAGAAAAAACAGAAAAGATAAGACTAAAAAGAAAAAGAGCCCAGTTTTAAATGTTGGATTTAATAGTATGGAGAGAAAAACTACTAATACAGATCATCCTCAAATGAGAGGTGTTTGTACTCGTGTTGGAACAAAAACTCCAAAGAAACCAAACTCAGCATTAAGAAAATATGCTCGTGTTAGATTATCAAATGGAAGAGAAGTTGATACTTATATTCCAGGTGAAGGTCATAACTTACAAGAACATAGTGTTGTATTAATTCGTGGTGGACGTGTTAAAGACTTAATCGGTGTTCGTTACCATGTAATTCGTGGTGCACTAGATACTCAAGGTGTTAATGACAGAAAACAAAGTAGAAGTAAATATGGTGCTAAAAAACCTAAAAAATAAAATTAAAGAAGGAGGAAATTATGCGTAAAAATCGTGCTAAAAAACGTGATGTATTACCTGATGCTGTCTATAAATCAAAAGTTATTACAAAAGTAATTAACCAAATTATGTTAGATGGTAAAAAAGGTACTGCTGAAAAAATATTTTACGATGCATTTGATTTAATTAAAGAGAAAACTAATAGAGATCCATTAGAAGTTTTTAATGAAGCAATGGAAAATATTAAACCTGCTCTAGAAGTTAAATCACGTCGTGTTGGTGGATCTAATTATCAAGTTCCTATTGAAGTTAGTGAAACTAGAGCTCAAACTTTAGCTGTAAGATGGTTAGTAAACTATGCTAGAGTTGGTAGTGGAAAAACAATGGCTGAGAAATTAGCTAATGAAATAATGAATGCTGCAAATGGAACTGGTGGAGCTGCTAAGAAAAGAGAAGATACTCATAAAATGGCTGAAGCTAATAAAGCATTTGCTCATTATAGATGGTAAGGTGAATATAGATGAAAAGAGATGTTTCGTTAGATAAATTAAGAAATATTGGTATTATGGCTCATATTGATGCCGGTAAAACTACATTCACTGAACGTGTTTTGTTTCATACAGGTATTACTCATAAGATTGGAGAGACTCATGATGGAGAATCTCAAATGGACTGGATGGAACAAGAAAAAGAAAGAGGTATCACTATTACTAGTGCAGCTACAACTGCACATTGGAAAGGGTATCGTTTAAATATAATTGATACTCCAGGACACGTTGATTTTACTGTTGAAGTTCAAAGAAGTTTAAGAGTATTAGATGGTTCAATTTGTTTATTAGATGGTAACGCTGGTGTTGAACCTCAAAGTGAAACAGTATGGAGACAAGCAAGTGAATATAAAGTTCCTAGAATAATTTTTGTTAATAAAATGGATAAACTAGGTGCTGATTTTGAATATTCATTAGACACTATTGATAAACGTTTAGGTGTTAATTATGCTCCAATTCAATGGCCAATAGGTGCTGAGAATGATTTTAATGGAATTATAGATATTCTTGAAGAAAAGGCATATGAATTTGATCATGGTGAACATGAGGAATATAAAGAAATTGAAATTCCTGCTGATTTAAAAGATCTAGTTGCTACTAAGAGAGTAGAACTTATTGAAAAAGCTGCCGAATTTGATGATGAATTAATGGAAACTTACCTTGAAGGTGGAGAAGTAACTGTTGAAATGGTAAAAAAAGCAATCCGTAAAGGTGTTTTAGCTGCAGAATTCTTCCCTGTTATGTGTGGTAGTGCTTTATCTAATATGGGTGTTAAATTAGCGCTAGATGCTGTTATTGATTACATGCCAAGTCCAAAGGATGTTGAAGCTATAGAATGTACTGATTTTAAAGGTGAAACTGTTTTAAGACATCCAAGTGATGAAGAACCATTTATGGCTATGGCGTTTAAAATAATGACTGACCCATTTGTAGGAAGACTTGCGTTCTTTAGAGTGTATTCAGGTCATTTAAGTAGTGGTTCATATGTATTAAATAGTACTAAAAATTCTAAAGAAAGAATTGGACGTATATTACAAATGCATGCTAATCAAAGAAAAGAAATTACAGATGTTTATTGTGGTGAAATAGCTGCTGCAGTTGGATTAAAAAATACTACTACAGCAGATACACTATGTGATGAAAAACATCCAGTAATTATGAATGGTATGGAATTCCCAGAACCTGTTATTGAACTTGCAATAGAACCTAAGAGTAAAGGTGATCAAGATAAACTTGCTTTATCACTTCAAAAATTAGCAGAAGAAGATCCAACATTTAGATTTAAAACTGATGTTGAAACTGGTCAAACTGTTATTAGTGGTATGGGAGAATTACATTTGGATGTTATAGTTGACAGATTAAAAAGAGAATTTAATGTTGAGGCAAATGTTGGAAAACCACAAGTTGCTTATCGTGAAACAATTACTCAAGCTGCTGAATGTGAAGGAAAATATATTAAACAATCTGGTGGACGTGGACAATATGGACATGTTTGGGTTAAATTTGAACCAAATCCAGATAAAGGATACGAATTTGTGGATCAAATTGTCGGTGGTGTTGTTCCTCGTGAATATATTCCAGTTACTGACAAAGGTTTACAAGAAGCAATGGCTGGTGGAATATTAGCTGGATATCCTATGGTTGATGTAAAAGCAACATTATTTGACGGTTCTTATCATGATGTCGATTCATCAGAAATGGCTTTCAAAATTGCTGCTAGTATGGCTTTAAAAGAAGCTAAAAATAAATGTAAACCAATTTTACTTGAACCTATTATGAAGGTTGACGTTGTTACTCCAGAAGAGTATATGGGTAATGTTATGGGTGATTTAACTAGTAGACGTGGTAAACCAATGGGACAAGAAAATAGAGGTAATGCTTTATTAATTACAGTACATATGCCTTTATCAGAAATGTTTGGATTAGCTACTAGTTTACGTAGTAATTCTCAAGGTAGAGCAACATTTACTCCTACTTTTGACCACTATGAAGAAGTACCTAAAAATATTGCTGATGAGATTATAAAGAAAAATAGTGCTAATTAATAAAAGTACTTGAAAAAAAATATAGAATTAGATAAAATATAAATGTTATAAAGAAGAAAGGAAGAAAATTATGGCAAGAGAAAAATATGATAGAAGTAAGCCACATGTTAATATTGGTACAATCGGTCACGTTGACCATGGTAAAACTACATTAACTGCTGCTATTTCAAAATTATTTAGTAAAGATTTTATGGACTATGCCGATATCGACAAAGCTCCTGAAGAAAGAGAAAGAGGTATAACAATTAATACTGCTCACGTTGAGTATGAA